>QNEL01000230.1 GCA_003645185.1 Candidatus Parabeggiatoa sp. nov. 3 | reverse complement strand
TTGACTTTCGAAAAGTTGGATAGTAAAAAGTTAGATGGTGGGCAGCAAAAAGACGCTACCCACCCTACGAGGAATGGTACTTTCATTAAATGTTACCAACAAAACGGTTAGGGATAACTATTTACATTCTTTTTCAGATCAATTTGGTGGGCAACAAAAACACGTAGGGAGCCCTACAACTCCACTTAAATTTTTTCAGATCAATTTGGTGGGCAACAAAAACACGTAGGGAGCCCTACAACTCCCTAAAGTCATTTAAAAGCCTAACTCAAAGCCGTTTCAGTGTTAACTCCCAATCTATCATTGTATTGACTCCAAGGTAAAAATTGTTTGTTCATTGGCGAAAGTTAATGGCATTAGTTTGTCTCCGTCAAATTCAGCAAATATCCATTTGGGTTTTCCTGACGTTTGAGCCAGTAAACCCAAGGCTTGTCGTTCATTCACTTCGAGAGGAAGACAGTTTTGTTGTTTATCACTTACAAATAGTGTTTCATTAAAGGCTGTCATTTGAATCTCTTTCAGACAAACTGGGATTGTTGAAATCCACGGATTTTCTCTCTTCATCGTCATGGCTTGTTGATAGGCATCATTTAAGGTGTCAGCACCATTGAGGGTTTGATAGTGGCCCACCATTTTAGCCCCATCAATATTAGCACGTATCGGCATTGTAGAAGGATAGTATCGAAGCGAACCTTCCAATACCATGGGGGCATTCCAGCCAATAGGCAAGGAACCTCGTTGACTTGAATGGGCAAAATTGAGAATACAAGCGAACTGCCTATGATTTTCTCCCATCAGCCAGACTTTGTGACTGAGAATCTCCTCGGAATCATCTAAACGACTCCCTAATACCAACCATTTATCCTGTATTGCGGGTTGTTCGGCCATCTCCTCTTTGGTCACCAGTAGGCCGATTTGTTGTTTTATTTCAGCAACTAACTTCGGATCGTTGATTGTTTCGATACGTTGCATGGCTTTTACCAGTAAATTCAATTCGGCGAGGGTGTGTAAAATGTTAATTTCTCGATTCGATTGAGAGGTTAAAAGCGCCAGTTTGTTGAGTCGATTGGCAATCCCGGGGGCCCCTGCATCGATCATCCTTGCCGCGATGGCATGACAGGCTTCGCCCTTATTCGCAATAAAATCAGCTAAACCTTTGGCCATCATGTCTTCCATGAAATCACTTACAATTATTAGGCCTTCTTGTATATTGGCTTCCCGTTTGGCTTTGCGTTTTTCCTGCGCTTTTTTGTCTACCGGTTTTGGGTTTTCTTTCCTGCTGATTGCCGCCTCACGATGAGACAGCCAAGTCGTTACCCAGTCTGGTTGTTCTAAATCTTGTGCAAACTCTTTGGATTCTGCAACGGCCAAATGAAATAGGGCCAAAGCATGTTTGCAAGGAAATTTTCGAGAGGGGCATGAACACTTAAAGGCTGGGCCTTGCAGATCGATTTGAGTTTTGTATGGATTTTGGCCGCTGCCTTTGCAAAGGCCCCAAATAACACGTTCATTTATGGCAAGTTGTTGCCATTTAGTGGGCATTTTTAATTTGCTCGCCGCTTTGATTGAACTGGCATCTGGTGCAAGTGCTTCTATTGCGTCGAGACTCCATTGTTCTAATTCCATGTTTCCTCCTATGATTTGGGCAACTATAGTACAGCGGATTAACGAAAAAAACGGATTAGTTTATTGCTCGCATTGAGGAAAGAAGTTTATTTCGCTAATTCGCTGTACTAAACATGTCATTATTGTACTATACTTATGTTTTTATACTTAGCACCGTCATAAGGTAGCTATTATTGACATCTAACGGCCAACAGCTTTTCACGCCAAAGATTTTGCGCGCAAAATCTTATTAAGTGAACCGAAGGTGGGCTACGCTAAAGCAGTTGTCTAAAAGCTCAAGTCAGGTGGTGGTGACTAACAGAAAAAGCGTAAATTATAACGGTGGACAGTATAGTACAGCGGATTAACGGAATAAACGGATTAGTTTATTGGTAGCCTTGAGGAAAGAAGTTTATTCCGTTAATCCGCTGTACTAAACATCTGTATAATTGTCAAAAATCATGAATGAGATGCCAATACCATGAAAATATTGGGTTTATTTATTGTTATTACAATGAGTAGTTTATCTATTCAAGCTCAAGTCTCTACTGATGGCACATTAGGGGCCCGTCTCAATTTACTCGGCCCTGATTATCAAATCAATGCCGATTTGGGCCAACAATACGGGGGCAATCTTTTTCATAGTTTTCAAGACTTTAACTTGCAAAATCATGAAAGTGCCCACTTTTCAGGGCCAAACACGGTGCAAAACATCATCAGTCGCGTCACTGGGGGGAATCCCTCAAAAATTGATGGGTTAATTCGTTCAAGCATCTTGGGCGCTGATATGTATTTTATTAATCCCGCTGGCCTGATGTTTGGGCCTGATGCGAAATTGGATGTGCAAGGGAGTTTTCATGCCAGCACGGCCGACTATCTTCGTTTAGGCAAGGAGGGCCGATTTGATGCTAACAGGCCCGATAATAGTTTATTAAACGTTGCTCCTGTCGAAGCCTTTGGCTTTCTTGATCATCAAGTCGCGCCTATTTCAGTTGAAGGGCGTGGTGAAATCGCGTCAACAGATCGGGCGCATTTATCAACAGGTTTGAGTGTACCTTCTGGCAACACTTTGTCATTGATAGGCGGCCCTCTTGAAATCAAAAAGGGCTCTTTTTTTAAAAACGTGATAGCTGATGATGAGGGTAAACAATCGATTGGCATCACCCGTTTACCGATGCTTTCGGCACCTAATGGACGTATTAATTTAGCCAGCGTGGCTTCCCCAGGTGAACTCAGCTTACAGGATGATTTTATTGATGTTTCGTCATTTACACAATTGGCGGATATACACCTTCTCGAAAAATCATTACTGCAAACCAGTGGTGAAGGTGGTGGTAGTCTTTTCATTCGCGGTGAACAGTTTTGGGCTGATGACAGCACGATTGAAGCCAAAACTTTAGGAGACAAAAAGGGCGGTGTCATTGATATACGCGCTCATAACGTGTCGCTGACACACGGAGCAACTCTGAATGGTAGCACTGAAAGCACGGGCCAAGGTTCCGATATCAGGGTGCGGGCAACCGATTCGATCTCCGTTGTGGGTGAAAATAATGATTTACCCGATCAGATTCAAGCCAGTGCGATTTATGCCCGTTCTGGCATTGAGCAAGAATTGACGGACGATACCGGAAATGCGGGTCACATTGTGCTTGAAGCGAATACAATTGCCTTTCAAGATGGCGCTTTTATCTCTACCGAAAATTACGGAGAAGGCAGGGGAGGGGATGTCATACTTCGCGCTACTGAAGATGTGCTGTTTTCTGGAAACGGTAGTCAAGATTTAACTCGAATCTATATCAGAAACTTTGGTAAGGGCGATGGTGGTAATCTCTTGATTGAAGCCAATAATATTTTGTTTCAAAAAGGCGCGACTGCGCGTGTTTCTAGTCATGGTGAAGGGCAAGGTGGCACGGTCAAATTGTCGGCTAAAAATGCTTTAAAATTAGAAGGTTATAGTCATGTAAGTGAGAGAGGTAGCCGAATTTATGCCGTCAATCGAGACGGAACTGGTGATGCAGGTGATATTTTAGTTGACGCACAAGACGTTGTACTCACCGATGGGGCTTATTTGCTTGTCACTTCCTTTAGTGCCGGTAAAGCGGGCAATGTCCAGATTGAGGCAACGGGCACCGTTACCGTCATGGGGGCCGATCCTACCGGTTGGAGAAGTCTCATCGCTTCTGGTTCAAATCCCAAGATAACCGGTATCATGGGTGGTGAAGGGGGCCTGATTACGATCAAAGCCAATCAATTGTTCATTAAAGACGGCGGCGGTATTTCAGCCAGTTCAATTGCGCCCAAAGGTTTCCAAAGCCGTCAGGGTGGCCAGATTACGATTCAAGTTCAAGGGGCCGTTGAACTCTCAGGAGTCAATCCTTACGGCGAAAATGAAGATGGCTTTGGTTCCAGTATTGATGCCCATAGCATTGGTGTGAACGATAATGCCGGTGACGGTGGTTCGATTAAACTAGAAGCGAGTTCTTTAATCATCAAAGACGGTGCTGTGATTAAAAGCAGTACGAACAACCATGCTGAAGGGGGCAATATTGAGATTGAAGTGCGTGGCACTGTCACGATTATGGGCGATGCGGCACATCTGCCCTTAAAAGAACCCGCTTCCAGTCAGTTAGAGTATTTGGAAGGCTTTTCTCCAACGCATTATAACCATTCCACCAGTGGTATTTATGCCAGTTCAGAAGGCAGACATCAACAATCAGGGCAAAGCGGTACCCTTAGCCTTTACGCGAATGAACTGATTATGACAGATAAAGGCAAAATCTCCACTTCCAGTGCTGGGGGCGGCAAGGCGAGTCATATCAAGATAATCGTGAACCGACTTCAAATGGATAACGAGGCTGCCATTACCTCAGAAAGTCAGTTCAAGAATACCTATTATTTTGCCAATTTTGCTGAACGAGATAAGCGTTTATTGGTACTCGGCGATATCGTCGATATCACAGATAACGGTAACGGCAAAACGGAGCGTTATATTCTGACTGGAAACTATAGAAATGACTTCATCAAAATCACGCCAATTCATACCGTTGCCGACATGGCAGCATTAGAAGCATTGAGCGAACAATATGATTTTGTAGAAGGCGATGTGGTTGAAGTGAACAATACGGGGCATGGCGAATCCGCCCGTTTTATCAGGGCCATAGCCAGCCATAAAGAAGCCGTTTTGCCACAATGGATCAAAATTAACGATCAGAGCAGATTAGATTTTGACACGCTTAACGCAGAAGTGCTGAGTCAACAGAATCAGCTTTATCAAGAGGGGAATCTGCCTTATTTTAGTTCAGGCGATATGCTTCAGATCAAGGATATGGGTGATGGCAAAGCGGCGACGTTTATTTACACCCATTTACCCTTTTCTGACAAGAATGCGATTCTAGGTTGGGGTGTGAGACTCAATCACTTTACGGTGAGTGACAATGCGGCCCTACAAACATTGACTGAAAACACTTCCCTTATTGAAGGCGCGATAGCCTTAGTCATGCATAGCGATACAGATACCCGTTCACGCTTCTTGTATAAAAACAACGCTTGGATACCGTTTAACAATACCCATACGTTGCCGAACCTAGCAGAAATAGACATGCTGAATCTAGCCAAAACGGGTTACATCGCAAAAATCGCTCATGCTGGAGAGGCGCAACCAAGCGATGTCATTTATACCGGACAAAACTGGATACCGATCAACACTGTTTACAGCGTTTCCGATCTAGCCGAGCGAGATAATCTATCTCCCACAACAGGCGATTTCGTTAAAGTCATCAATGCTGGCGAAAGCCAGCCAGAACACTTTTTTTATCTATCGGGGCAATGGATCAAACAAATAAGAGGTGGCGATGCGGGCAGCATTATGATTACTGCCGATTCGATAAATTTATCCAATGAGAGTGCGATTACCACAGAAGCCTTCAGCGCAGGCGGCGGCGAGATCAACATCACAACAAACGATTTGATTCATTTAACCGATAGTCGAATCACAACCAGCGTACAAGAAGGGGTGGGAAACGGTGGTAATTTGAGCCTGAGCAATCCAGCCTTTGCCATTATCAATAACGGACAATTTATTGCACAAGCTGATGAAGGGCGCGGGGGCAATATTCATATTAGCGCACAGCAATTGATTCAATCACCTTGTAGTCAGATCAGCGCGTCTTCAAAATTAGGCGTAGATGGTGAAGTGGAAATTGATTCCCCAGAACGGAATCTGGATGAATTTTTAGTCGTCTTACCAGGCGGTTTTGTCGAGGCGAGTTTGACGGATTGTGATACGCAGATTGACAATCCGAGTACGTTTAAAATCATGCCAAGATATCAGGAACCGCCTTTTATGAAATGAGAGATTTTTTCTCAACACAGAGAACACAGAGTACCACAGAGGGCCACAGAGAGTAAATCTTTGATTTTTAATGATATTATGGTATTGACATGAAAAAATGTGCGTATTTTTGGAAGCCTTATACTTTTTCAAATACCCCTAGACGAACTAACTCTTCAACCAGTTTCTCATAACTGAAAACGGGCATATTAATCTTTTCGCCAGTAAACAGTTGAGAGCGTTTTATCAAACCGTCAATGTATGTTGAAAGTTCTTCTTCAGGATCAAAGGCATAATCCCGTAATTCTTCCATAATTTTTTTGTAGCTATCGCCTTCTAACAGAATGTCTTGAGTTTTCACATTAATGCGTAACATTTCTTCTTTCCTCTATAGATATTCACTGATCAGTTAATCAGTGTTGTCATGAAAATTAGCCCTTGAAAGCATTCTATCCAAAAAAAATCTGCGTCAATCATGACAATCTGCGTTCTATCAAATAGAGGTACAAAATGATCTCAAATAAGTAGTGCAATAGGGGTGATTGGGTGAAGATAGAACGCTGATTTGACTGATTATCCTGATATTCACGGATCAGTTAATCTTAATCAGTCTTGGCATGAAAATCAGTCCTTGAATGCATTCTATCCCCAAAAAAATCTGCGTCATCAGCGTTCTATCAAATAATTGACATCAGATTGATTAAGAGCACACATGTTGATGGGCTACACAAAAACTCATTAAAACAAATGAGCCGCTTGTTGTCCAAAGCGTATCTGCTTAACAAAGAGGAATCCCATCGCGATTAAAAAAGCGATGCCTAAAACGATAGCACTGACTATGCCATACTCGCCCCATAACAAAGGTAAGAGTTCTAAATCGCTCACCTGAATATTGGTTTCATACTTTTTTGTGATGATATTCAATTCATCACCCAGTTCATTTCGCATCTGTATGATAGCGACTATTGTTAGGGCGATAGCCAAGAAAAAACTGAGTATGATCTGCATGTACACCATAAAATGAAGTTGTTGCCAAGACATCCCTTTAGCTAGAAATATCCCATAATCATGTTGGCGGTGTTGAATGACAATGCCGATTTGTACAATCAGCAATACAACCAAAAATAGCAGAAAAAATCGGCTATAGCTTGAATTTAACAATTGCATGATATTATGAATAAAGTTCAGTCGTATCAGCGCGTTTTCATAAGTGGGATGAATACTCAAAGCAGGTGGTTCTTTTGGGCTTCTCGTCACCGTTTTAATCTGTTCTAAACGTTCAAACAGTAAATGGCGTTCTTTAACATAAATAAAGGCGTACTGATATCCGCCAATCATGCACCGCATATCGGCAGTCGCTTCCGTTGGGCTACAGGTGGTACAGCCTTTCTTGACATACCTTTTCCAAGCGGGCACGATGTTTTGACAGGGTTCACAATCCTCATCTTGTGTTTCGCATAATAGCGTTAATTTGTCATCATGATAACGAAAACGATGCCCTGCTACAGGTTCGGCCGGACTCAGATAAGGCTCTTTGAGTAATTCTTCAGGATCAGTTTGTAATGGAATCTTGTTTCGATCAGCACATTGTTTCACCCATTCTAAAGGTAAGGGGTATTGAGGTACGATCTGGTTGTGATTCGTATTGTCTTTGGCTACTAAACAATTTGCCAAGGTATCGCGTAAGTTCTGATTTTCTTCATCTTGCCACAGTATCAACGTTTTGATGCGTTCGACTGATTCCCCTTGTGCTTCGGGATAATATTTGAGTTGTGGAGAATATTTAGCCTCTTTTAATGCTGAGAAGGTACTGATTGGAAAGAGAAAGGCGAGTTCTTCCATAGTAGGAATACGCCCTTTAACCCAGTGAATACGAAAGGGTAACACTTCACGCCCGCGCCTCGTGTTGACTTCTAACCACAATTGTCCATTGGCAAGACAATATAATTTGTTTGAAGTGGGTTGGCTAGCTTGAAAATGCGGTAATTTGTTTTTTAAGGCGTTTTCATAAGCCGTACATTGAAAATAGTCTTGAAACAATGATTGGCTCAAAATCACTTCTAAAGGCAATGCCGTCGTTTCAGTCGAAGCCGTCGTTTTAAGGCCTTTCCACAACGGATCACGCGCTGAAACGGCCCAACCTTTAAAAGGTAAATGTTCTGCTTTCCAGAGATCGCTTTTTCCATCCATTGTCTTCAGCAAGGAGACGTTATCCCATTCTACTAGACGATAGGGATGGATATCAAAACCATGATTTTGAATGATGTCAAGCAGTTCCCTATCCAAGACGCGGCCTTGATTATCTATTTTAGCCACCACCCAAATCGGTATCCCGGCCCCTTGCACATAACCAAGGGAAACATCCATAAAACGATTCAATAAGCCTTCACGACTTCCATAAATGAGCAGTGCTAAGCTTAGGGTGAGTGCTAACAACACTGTCAGCCAGAAAAAATCGGGTTGACTACTTTTGTTCCATAAAAAGGAGCGCCGCCATTCAATCCAAGCCAGTTTCCACCAAAGTCTCATGTTATGCCTCCCTTTGTAATGCTTTCATTTCCGCTTTCACTTCCGTTTTCACTTTCGCCTTCCAATTTCTCCCCTTGTAATGCTTTCATTTCCGCTTCCACTTCCGTTTTCACTTTCGCCTTCCAATTTTCCAAGTCCAAACGAGTTTGTAATTCACAGTTGCCATCTTTCACAAACAAGAATTGATCGATACCCATCATATCCAGATCATCGGTATGATGATGCGTCACCCAGATTAAACGATGTTGCGCTTCATTCGCTGTAAGCCAATTTCTCAGAACCGCCATCACTTGTAAACGGGTGTGATAATCCAACTGCCCAGTCGGTTCATCCGCAAACAAAACCCACGGTTTATGAACAATCGCTTGTGCCAAGGCGACACGCTGTTGCTGTCCACCAGAGAGTTCTGAAGGAAAACTGTTCATCAAACGCGCTAGATTTTCATCACCCACTAACATGCCTTCCAATGCCGCTTTAGCATCTTGCTGTGCTGTTTTCCAATCAAAACCTTGTAGCACTCGTGGATAGGCGATATTTTCGGCAACCGTTAAGTGATTTGATAAGGTATTGTTTTGAAAAGAAAAACCAAAACGTTCACGACGTAACCAAGCGGCTTGATTAGAAGTCGGGCCTTTTTTATCCCAAGTACAAGATTGATCATCAGGAAAAGTCCAAGTGATTTTACCTTGAGACGGCCACTTTAAGGCCGCCAACAAATACAGTAAGGTACTTTTACCTTGTCCACTCGGCCCCATAAGCGGTAACATCGTATTTTCAGCAATAAGAGCAGGTAGAATATCAATATTTTTTAAAGTCGGTTTTGGTTGGCCCGGCCATTGAGCAGCTACCCCCTTAAGTTGACAAACCCATTTAGTCATGATAAGCACTCCTTTGTTGGATCGTAGGGTGGGTAAGCGGGCGGCATTGAACTCAATATCATACCCAGATTTCACCGCCCGCTTGCCCACCATTGATGTTTCCCCTCTAAAAATAGGCAACATCTTTAAACCATGATTATTCTGAAAATCAATAACCCTTACTTGCCCCTACTAAGTATTTCACGCAAAAATGCTATATAGGTCGTCATAAAAATAAATTCAACGTTGGTGCGAACACGCCGCTCTGGGCCGAAATACCTGAAAATCTATAGAACGCTAATTGGACTGATTGCATTTATTGGAATCATGTTGATCATCGATATCAGTGTAAATCATGATAAACCAGCATTTAGCGAAGCTTGCCTTCGCTTCACGCAAAAGTTTTTGCACGCCTATTCAACTCAAAATGCCTTTAGAAGGAAGCGACAATAATCAAATTCGCTTGAACGCTTCCCAATCTAAACCCAATATACGAACAATACTGCGAAGTGTACCTATTTTTAAGTCTTTATTGCCCCAATCAGGTATGGGTACAATAGCACCATTGTTTGGGTTGTACCATTTACGATGAGAGCCACCGCTACGACGTGGAATTTCTTGGCAACCCAGTTTGTGCAGTTTAGTAGCGACTTCTTGATATTTCATGCTGTTCTAACTGGAATCAAAGTTTCTGACCAAAGTGTTGAAGCAAAAGGCAAAGGCTGTAAAACAGTAGGCAACGGTTGTTTTAATTCTTCGTAGCCTTCAATTAAGGCCGCTAAAGCGTCTGCCACATGAGGCATGACTTCTTCCAAGGAATCAGCTTCTGTGACTAAATTGGGCAACAGAGGACAAGTTATTGTATAACCCCCTTCTGGTTGTGGTTCTAACACTAGGGGAAGTTTGTAAATGGATTCCATAAGATTTATTCTCTCCAATAATCTTCATGAGTCATTGCTATAGAGCTTCAAAGCCATTTGGCGTTCAAATTTTAGTTTGAATTGAATAGCAAACTAAAGTGTCTACTAAAATTCATGGCGTGTTTAATGGGAATAGACAGAAAAATGAATATCAAGCCATAAGAGATAAAAAATACGCCCGTCTCGATATCCAATCATTGCTACCATGGCAGAAAATCGAAAAGCAAGATTGTCGCCTCTTCTGGAAGAGCTTGAGGAATAAACATCTTAATGCTATTCCTAGCTCTTTTTTCAAAACCACTACCATGGCGATTTGACGAATAAATTTTATGAATTGTCTCAATCAAAGCGGCTTTTTGCTCTTGCTTGCAAGAGGCGATGCCATGTTTTTTAAAATGGCGAAAAGGGTTATCAGTTATCAGTTATCATGAAAGCCTATCCAAAAAATAAATTATGCCAATATTTGTAGGGTGGGTAAAGATTGTTGCCCACCATGTTTACTATTCATTTACCCCGCTTCCAGAAAATCCGCTAAGGCCCGTTGAATTTGTTCAACAGCTTTTTCGCTATCCAATGCTTGAGATGTGGCTTCAGCTTTTTCAGTCCAAGGGGTACATGAACCGGTTGTTAAGACATTTAATGCAATAACGCGATGCCTGCCTCACTTACCCCCTTAATTGATGAGGTCATTTAATTTTGACTTCATAGGGTGTGATAGTCTTTACAGGATCGGAATCATTGCCACTGTTAGCAAGAGAAGTTGCCAATGTATCGGTATAGACTAACCCGGCTATCAACAGGGGGCAAAAGGCAATGAAGTGTTTGTATGAGAGAATAGAGTGATTTGAAGGTAACATGGTTATTTCCACATTAGACAAATAGTGCTAGAAAACCCCCCGTTTCTTTAAGAAACAGGGGTTATCATGAGATCACACAACAGGGGAAAAAATCAGGGCAAGAAATCCTTGGGAATAGAATAAATCGCGTCACCTCTGAAAGTATGATCGTAACGATATTCGTCACTGGGCCCTAATGGCTCAGCAGTTGCCAACAATTTTAGGTGTTTTATATTTCTGCCTTTGGCACTAACACGAGAGCATTGTGTATCAGGGAAATCTGCCAATGAAAAAGCGACTTTGAACTGAGGGCTGGCTGTCAAACGAGTGAGAAGTCCATATATATCCTCTACCCATTTGGTCAGGCGTTGAAATTCACATCTTTGCATCTTGATAATTTCTTCCACAGTGTACTGCATCAGTGGACTGTGTTCGCGGACGGGTAGCCCAGGTTTACGTCTTAGCACATCACCTAGCCTTTCTCCCGCTTCCATAAGCAAAGGCTCCCCCAATATCCGCATCAATTCTTCCTTCAAAGCACGGACAAATTCTTGTCTTTTGGCTTGTTCTCCCCCTTGTCCTTCTTCCTTAAACAAAGAACGCAACAAAGTTTTCCAATTGTCCAAATCTCGATGTTCTATCCAGATTTCTTCCACGATCTGATCTGACACGGGTATATAAGCATCAATCACCCGATGATCCACTGAATGTTTACACTGCTCATTGACCGTTTGGCAGAGTTCTTTCTCAAGTAATTGCCAATACAAGACAGGGAGGTCACCTTCTCTCATACCTTGTTCAATAATATCCTTCACGGACTGTCCAGCACGCAGTTTTAGGATCACTTCATTGATGGTAGAACTAGAGAAATGATGACCGACTTGCTGAACAACCTGCTTGGCGAGTTGAGCCATGATTTGGTTGATTGTCCCTGATTGCATTTTTTGAAAATTATCACGGTAATTCATACCACGGTAAACCTGCCCAAGAA
>QNEL01000229.1 GCA_003645185.1 Candidatus Parabeggiatoa sp. nov. 3 | reverse complement strand
TTTGCTAAATATTCATGGAATCAAGTACAGCATGCCCATATTTTTATGAGAGGTGATGGCTTAAAACATCTCACACCCCATCCGTTAAATCCCCTGATCCGTTGTACTAATCCTCAAACCACTTCAAACTCTCCGGCTGCTCAATCCCTTCAAGGATAGCGGTAATAATCGGTGCATCATAAAAAGTCAACGGCTCACACAATTTATCCACATCTCTTTCGCCGGCTAAAATCTGTTGAACAGCTATTTTGAGGTTTTCCCAATCTTCTTCTCTATAACCTTCCAAAGCCGTTTCTACATTTTCGCCCCACGCCACTGCTAAAATAAACTGACTGTGTTTCTGTTTCAACTCATACCGTGTGCCGGCAAAATTGGCTTTGGCTTCCCGGGCTTCCCTGCGATTTTTTTTAGCTTCCCGGGTATTGCCTTGTTTATCGGCAATTTGGGCTAAAAGTCCGTAACTTTTCCAAATTTCCACCGTTGCTGGGTCTAAAGTTTTATTGATTACTAAGGCTCGTTCGGTGAGTTGTTGGGCTTCGGGTAAACGGTAGGGTTGGTTTTGGAGGAGATAAGCGAGGTTGCTTAAACCCATTGCCACTTCTTTAGGATTATTAAACTGTTTATGAACCTCAATAGCCTTCCGATACCATGCTTCCGCTTCTACCAATTTGCCCATGTTTTCCGTAACCAGGGCTAAATTATTCCAAGTTTGGGCTGCACTGGAAAAATTCTCTTGGGCTTCTCTAATATTAGCCGCTTGCCGATAAGCGTGTTCAGCGGCTTCCCATTGTTTGGTTTCTTGATACACCACTCCCAATTGATGCCAAACAATCGCTTCACTACCGGGTTCCTGGAAACTTTGAAAAATGGCTAAGGCGGTTTGATAATGTTGTTCGGCTTCAGCTAACTTGTTTTGGAATAGGGCTAAGGTGCCGAGTTGTCCTTGTGTAACCGCTTCTCCTCTTGAATCACCATTTTTTTGCTTAATCACTAAACCTTGCTCATAAGCCGTTTGTGCGTCTGCATAACGTCCCATGTCTGTCAGTGCATTGGCTAAATCGGTGTATAAATTACTTGTTTCGCGTTGTATGCTCTGAGTTTGTTCTAATTTTTGAGCTGTCTCTAACCCCAGTTGATAGTAAGCGGCGGCTTGTTTTGTTTGTCCTTGTTCACTAAAACAACGTCCTAAACGCCCTAAAGTTACACAACGCTCATAACTGGCGGTAGTTCCTAAGCCGGTTAAAATTTCGTTAAAAACGTTGGCCGCTTCTGTATAATTACCTGCATTGAACAATTGTTCACCGACACCACTTTTGCTTGAATACCAGTTTCGACTTCCCACATCTCCTGCCAATTTAGCCGCTTGCTGATTGAGTTGCTCCAAGTCATGTTGCAGTCCAAAAAAATATAAAAACAAATTCACGTTATTCACAAAGTTCACCGCATAATCAGTTGCTTCGGCTAACGCCCCTTTGACAGAAAATAATAAATTGGGTAATTCACATTTCACAATGACACGGGTTTCAAGGAGATTTTGTCTGTCTTCAAAATACAATTCATCCGATAATTCATAATAGCGGTGTTGATGGCTGTGACGTAAATCTTCTGGGTTATCTGACTGCAAAGCAGTGGTTAAGCTAGGGTGAAATTGAAGATAAGTTCGTCCGTAAACATTCTCTGCTTGCATTAAACCAGTTGAAATTAAAGCCAACCGTAATTTATCCCATTTTTCTGCTGGAATTTCCGTAATATCCAACAACACATCCTCCATTGCCCCACCCTGAAACACACTCAACCTCGGCAACACAAGCCGAGATTTTTCATCTAACTGCTCAATCACCAACTGCAAAGTAGCCCCAACCGGATTATCTGGCAATTCAAGCATTAACTGATTTAAACGGCTTTCTAAATTCGCTAAATCCTCCGTTTCTAAAGAACGTGCCAATAAACCAATCGACAACGGATGAAACTGCACTTTAGCAAACCACCGCAATAACTCCTCTGTTTGTAAACGCACCAAATTATCCGACAATACCAATAACTTTTCAAAATAATGCAAGGCATCCTCTTTACCCAAACCTTCCAACACAAATTGCCGAAAATCCGTATTATCATCACGCTCTTGATAGGCTTCATGCCCTAATGCCATTGGACGAGTCGTTATCAAAACCCGCGTTTCACCCAATAATGACCATTCTTGAGCTACCGTTAATAATTCCTGCAAAGTGTCTTGTTTTTCGGTAACGTACACCTCTAAATTATCTAAAATCAATAAGATACGCTGATTTTGCAACACTGCATTTGCTGCTGCCACATCCTCCAAACTTTGCCCAACCACTGAACCCAATGTCGTCACCGCCCATTGCACCGCATCCAGCCCTTGATAACCTGAATAATCTACAAATACCACCGCATCAAAACTCGCCGTTTGCAATAACCAACGCCCTAACTCTTGCGCCAAAAAAGTTTTGCCTTGCCCACTAAAACCACTCACCACGACACGCCGCACATCATCAACAAACCAATTTTCAATTTGCCACAACTCTTTACGTCTCCCCCAAAAACCCGCGTCTGGCAATGCCGATAAATTATGCGGTTGAGGTTGCGGGGATTCCTGTGTCATTTTCAAAACAAGGGGAGTATCTTCACCCGCTTGATACAAGGTGGGTAAAAACCAATCACTCACTTCAATCTCAACACGCTCTTGCCCACGTTGCAAATCGCGGCGTTTTCGATCTTGCAACAAAGCCTGACGCGCCTTATCCAAAGCCACGCCGACACTTTCCCCGCGTGCGATTTCCCGATAAAACCCACCAAACAGCAATTCAGTTGCCCGCACCATCACCGAATAACTCATAGCCAGCACCGACGGAACACCGCTCGCCACCAAACCAACCGCGATACTGCCGATAGGTTCTTCCTCGGTTTCCTCATCATCATGCGCTACCATTGCCGATTGACAAGCCGATAACACCATCAAACGTACCGAAGATTCTGATAATAAATAGGCTAACCAAGAAGTGGGCACATAAAACAAACCTCTGTTGCCATAATTGCCAGCCTGTTCAAATAACAAATAGCCGGTATTCGCCCCAATCTTCAAATTACTCAACTTTCTACGCAAATCTCGTGATACACTACCTAATTGCGTAATTGTGGTTTGGGCTAAATCACCGGTTTTATCAAAATAACCATGCCCATCAAAATGGATGACATCAACACGCGGTAAGTCAGGATTTTGCAAACGTTGCCATAAATTTTCCAATGTCGCCGGCTGTAAAAATTCCACCGTGATAGCCGGATAATTGGCAATCGCTTTCAACACCGCTTGAGCATCGGTACGTGGATCAATAAAACCAGCACCTTGTGGGCGACTGATAACAAATAACATCCGCAAACGCGCCTGACTCGCATAAGCAGGAAAAGTAGTTTTGGGTGGAATACGCCGTAAAATCGTAATCGAAGGCTGAAACGCAAACAAAAACTGCCCTGCATCATGCAATAACTCCCACGGTAACGATAAAATTTCCGGGGTTTGGGCGGTAATCGTTACCAAATATTTATCACTGGGCGTATTGATAAACTGAGCAAATAATTGTTGTGCCGATGCATTCTTAAATACCGCATCAAATAAGCTTTGCCCCCATTGCGATAATTGCACGGTGACTCGCTTGGCTTCGGTATCATCAATATCCATCACGTACTGCGCGGCATAGACTTCTAAATAATGCCGAATCGCCTCCCTATCTTGGGTAGTGAGAGGTATGGCAAAATCAACTGTCACTGGGGAATGTTGTGCCAAGTTGATGGTGACTTGGTGGGCATTTTTGAAATTTAAATTTAGTTCTTGTTGCATAGTAGTGTCCTTTTTTTATCACGCAAAGCCGCTAAGCCGCAAAGGAAAAGAACGCTAATTTTCACTTCAATTTATAGTTTTTCTTAGCGTCTTTGCGCCTTTGCGTGAGAATTAATCTTTCAAAATAACCTTCTCCGTCAAATATATAACATCTTGCTGACGACTAACACAGCGCAAATCAACCAAGTCTTCCAAAACGTCATCCAGTTCATCAACATCCAAACTGAAATGATAATTGTCTCGCATTTTGGCTTGCAATTCTGCCAAAGGAATCTCTAAATTCAATTCTCCACGACATAAATGAGACAAAGCTACCAAAACGCCTGCATGTTCAATTTTCAATTTGACTGTTTTTAAGCCAAGAGAAAATTGTAGCAAGTATAAAGCAGCCCCTATGTTGATAAGCCACGAATTTGAAGTTAAAGGCCCACCAATGACAATGGTACTGAAATTAACTGTTTCTTGTAAACGTTTCAAAGTATCCTGAATTAACGCCTTCAGGTTAATTTGCATATTCGGCAACAGTTTAACGCTTTTCGCGGCGGTAATAATACCCGCTTGATTACGCTCAATTGTCACCGCTCTTGCTTTTGCTTGTGATCCATCACCAGAAACGCTACCATCCTGATATTCCTCCATAAAACCCTGAATAGCCGCAATGGCTTCCCCCCCTTTTTGCTCATCTTGATAAGCAAACTGTCCAAATTCACGACAAACTTCTAACGGTACTTGCATTGTTTAATCTCCTAAAATAAATTAACTTTGGAGTCCAAACCTTCAGATTTGGCTTTTCACTTCTTTTTGGATTTTACATCAATATTATGCTTTTGAAAATGCTTACTCCCAAATAACGCCTCAACTTTATTATTTTTGGGTTTCACAAATAATGACCATAATAAACTGCCAATGGCTAACAAAGCAATTAACGGCAGCATGAGCATAAGTGCGCGATACCAATTTGATTCAAAATAAATACTTAAATCAAATGGCATAAGCTCAAAATGAGGGGGAACCTGTTCAATATTATGCAAATTAGTCAACACAAATGCCTTGTTTAACGGATTGTTTGCGTAAGCATGACACGGCGAACAAGTTTGACTCAATTGGTTGGGGTGAGTGGTTGCATGTTGTTTCTCAGCAGATAATACCCCATGTTTCAAGCCATTAGGAGCATGACAGTCATTACAAGAAGCGCCTTCCTCAACCCCAGCAGCCAACAAACGCCCATGCAAAGTCATCGCATAAGTTTGGCTGGCTAATATAAAATCGACACTTGGTTTACTCTCATCACTCTTTTTCACTTGCTGCATTTTGGCAATATCACCATGACAATCTGTACATAATTTATTCGCTTCCATTTTATTCCATCTTGCCCCAACCAAACGCCGTAAAATATGCCCCCCAATTCTATCACGCCATACCGTGCCTTGATGACAATTACCACAAGCTTGATCTTGATGATCAAAAGCAGTTTGAAATAGTTCAATTTTTTCGGCAGAAATATACAGACTATTATTATGACAACTGCGACAAGAGGGTAAATCGCCTTCTTCTAACCGATTACTGGCCGTTAAATTTTTAGTCCAGCCTTCACCATGTGCAGAATCATTAAATTCATCAACAATATCGGCATGAGTATAAGATTCACCTTCTGAAGGTTCTTCTAAATGACAGGTGGCGGCACAATCAACGGCTCCATTTTTTGGATCATGCGGATAATCACTAATTTGACGATGGCAATCACGACAAGGCACACTACCATGCAAAGAAGAAGCATAATGTTCGGTATTAATACTCGCAGTTCGCACCAGCCCTTGTTCGTCTATGTAATCCAAATTCACCAAACCATGACAAGATAAACAACCATCTGGATCAATATAACGTTCGGCCGCAATAACTTGCGTCATTATAATAAAACCAAAAGTGATGCCTAAAGCAATTATAAATAATACTCGTTGCCAATTGATATGCAATAATGATTTCGGTTTAAGTTTATGCACACTCACCCAAATCGGTTGCGGATGAATGTCAACCCCTTTTTTCTTACGTTTAGGGCTTTTATCAATCGGATTATGCCGCCAATCAATCGCACTCCAATCGCAAACATCGACACATTCATGACAAGACATACACGACAGTTGATCCACGATAGCAATTCTATCCCGCATAATAATCGCACCACACATACATTTTTTAGCACATATATTACAACCAGTACAACGATTTCTTTCCACACGAATGCGACGGGTAAAATGTAATTTAGCACTAAAACGATTCACTAAAGCATCTATCGCTCCAATTGGGCATAAAAGTTGACAATAAGCCCGGCCTTTATTCGCAAAAACGCCTAACAGCAAAAATAAACTGAAGTTAGCTAATCCAACTGCTGATAAAATATAAAAGAATCCGCGAATTTCACCGCTAAGGGCCTCGAAAATACGTGGCACGGTAATAAAATTACACAAGGTGCAAGCACTAACTCCTAACATTGGAAACACCACCAGATAAACACTAAAATAACCATAGCGAATCGGTACTTGCGGCAAAGAACGAAATTCAATTTTCCAACGATCATTGAGCATTCTACTTAACATTTCCGGCACACCGCCCACTGGACAAATATAGCTACACCAGATTCGCCCAGAAAAGAAAGTTGTGGTAAAAATCAGCAGCAAAAATGCAAAACCAAGATAGGCTACTTGAATATGTGACCATAAATCATCCAGCGTCATACCGGGAAAATATAAATAAAATCGCCGCATACAAAGCGTGCCACATAAATCATCATTACCGGCTAGTTGGGGAATGAGTAAAAAAGGCGATAAAAATAAGGCTATTGACAAGGTAATTATCAAATAGCGAAATCTTTGGCCGTTGGGGATATTTTTTAGTTTATTGAACATGAGTTTAGTGGTATTTTTAGGGGATGTTTAATTGTGAATTATGGAGTGTTTGCAAAATAAATTTTGCACTCCATTGTCATTGCAGGTTGCAGTGAATGTTATTTTGCTGGCCTACGTTCCAAATTTATTTTGCTGGCCGGAGTGCAAAATTTCTGATTATAACGGATTTTGGGGGGGGGCGAACACGCAGGTTCGCCCCTACAAGATTCTCAAAAGGGGGGGCGAACACGCAGGTTCGCCCCTACAAGATTCTCAAAAGGGGGGCGAACACGTCGGTTCTCCCCTACATTTTGTAGGGGCGAACCTGCGTGTTCGCCCTTTTAAATCTGCTGCCCCCAAAATCCGTTATAATCAGCAAAATTTATTTTGCTGGTTTTCGTTCCAAATTTATTTTGCTGGTTTTCGTTCCAAATTTATTTTGCTGGTTGTTGCACTCCATTGTCATTCACAATTAATTATTCGATTTGTGTTAATCTTTGAATTGATGGCAGGCTCGGCATAGAATCCCGTTTTTTGCGGATAAACGTAGTAAGACTTCTTGTTCTAATCTTTGATAGCTAAGTTTATGATTTTGATTGAGATTTAATTTTGAAATCCGTTCTTTTTTATCTGCTTGATAAACTCTATCCCAAGCATGAGAACGATAAATCACCCCTTTGCTAACATCACCACCGCGAACCTGTTTACCACTGGCAAAATTGCTGTCTATAATTCCAGCTTCATGGGCAGTGTGGCAAGTAATACAAATCACCCTATTTTCAGCACCTAACGGCAAAATAACCTTATGTTTTTGTTCTGAAATTTTTATGATTTTAAGCATTTCAGCCGATACTTTGCGGTTATGCGTTAAAGCATTTAAATGTGGCGTTTTTAGATGACAACCCCAGCATAATTTCTCTTTGGGTAATCTGAATTCTAATTTTTCCGGTGGATTATTCGGTTCCGGTGCTTCTAAATGGCAGTAATCACAATTTTTCTTATCAATTTTGCCAACATTGTACATTTTGTGAATGTTTAGCCGTTGTGCTGATTTTTTTTTATGACATCGATAACAGAAATCCGTTAATTGTTGGTAAGGGCCCCCATTGAAAAAATGGTTCGCTTTAACATCAACTTCATCAAATGGCAGATCGGCAATATCTTTAATGCCATGACAAGTTACACATTGCAATAAACCATCCTTATCTAATTCAAACTCATTCGGTAATTGCATCTTTTGTGGTGGAGAGATTCCTACCGGATGATGTAATGGGGGCAGTTCTACGGCGATAACATTAGTCCATAAAAATAGAATCAATATCGTTTTTTTCATAATTGAAAGTATTTATAATATGATCACGCAAAGTCGCTAAGAACGCAAAGTTAATTGCTCATAAAACTTCGCGTCTTTGCGGCTTATCGTGAAATAAAATTAAGAATTGCTATAACCCAGCCTGCACTGTTTCTCCATGAGAATGACAGGTGCTACAATCTCCAGAAACAGCATGAACTCCCGTTAAACCATTGCCGGTATTTTCTGCACCTTGCTCAATAATATCCTGCATTTGATGACATAACACACATAATTGGGCAGAGTTACCATCAGTTATAGTCACTGGATAGTTTTCCAACTCAGCAGATAATTTAGAAGCACCTTTGCCAGCAGAATCAATAATTAAAGCCTTGTTATGAGTACCGTGCATAGCATGGCAATCAGTACATTCCACTAAAGAAGCATATTGATAATCGGAACGTAAACCGCTATAAGTGCGCGTACCAGTGCCATCTATCCAACCATGTTTATCAACAAAATTGTAATTATCTTGCATGGCAATTAGAGGATGATTATAGGTTTGATGACTCATTTCAAAACCAACTTGAGGATTGTCATGGTTATGGCAACGTAAACAAAATTCACTGATATTATTATAGGCTTGTTGCTGACCACTCACATTCGGATAACGGGTTAAATCAATTTCAGGCATAAAATTACCGTTCATATCTGAGCTAACGTGACAACTTACACAGTCTTTATCGCTTGCTTCGGTATTGAAATTATGGGTAAAATGACCAGATTGCCAAGGAGTACGTGGTAAATCTATGGCATTATGACAAATAAGACAAGCTCGTGATTCACCCGTACCATTATCACCATGACAGCCCATACAAGTAGCAAACCCTTTATCAGCAACTATATCACGTATATTTAAGGTTTTGTGAATGATGTTAATCGCATGACAAGCACCACAATCTGCCAAACCATAAGCGGCCCCATCAATTCCATGTGAACTGTTCACAATTAAATTAGTGGAAGTCTGTCTAGAATTATCGTCTGGATTATCATCACCATTACAACCCATTAAGAGTATGATTATAATAAAGATTAATTTTTTCATCGCGTTTTTTATATACTGCCCACCTAAATAATTGCACAACCCCGAAGGGGTTGAATGTGAAACCTCGGCTCGAAGCTACGCGAGATCATAGCCCCAGGTGGCAACCTGGGGTTGCCAAAAAATAAAAGTTAAGTTTATTCCCGCGCCGAGTATAATTCTATCTACCTTGCCTTCGATGACAACGTTTACAGTACATGCCACTATGGCAACGGCCACAATTTAGGGCAGAACTACGTGCTTCCAAACCATGCCAACTACGGTAGCCTAAAGGATGAACTTGGGCAGGCTTATTGCGTTTAAAATGACAGTCAGTACAAAAACTTAACTCAATATGACATTCTCGGCAAGCTGCTTCATCTTTGCCATCAATAGCATGATGGTTGGTATAATCGAATTGGTGATTTTGCGGCCAGATAGTAGCTGGATTCGGGTGACAAACTTTACAATCCCAAGGCGCTTCTATGTTAGTTTTATGGCATTCATGACAAATCGGAGCTAGGGCTTCATTGGCAATCACATTAATTTTATGAAGTATTTGGGGATCGCGTATGGTTGTTTTGGCAAAACTATGACAAAGCAAACAGGTATCCCCTTTTTGCTGCATAGTTTCTTCATGTGCATCGTGAGGATAGTAAATATCGTCTCTATTTTGGCGTTCTTTCCACCATGTTTGTTCTTCCGTCGCTAAGGTTACAAGAGAAAGAAATATTAGAGATATGGTGATTATTTGTTTGTAAATCATGTCATTATAATAAGTTAGGTTTACCTACTTGACTTCAATTTCCACGCGCCGATTTTTGTCCCAGTCAGCTTCCGTATAACCTTGGGCGGGTTGAGTATAACCATAGCCTTTGGTTCTCATTCTGTTGCTGGGAATATTGCGTTTTGCTAAGGCATTGGCAACGGAAGCCGCTCGTTGTTGTGAAAGTCTCAATTGGCGTATGTCATTTTCTTCAGAGGAAACACCTTTAAAGATTTGTATATCAGTGTGTCCACTAACTTGAATAGATTTCGGGCCTTGTTTAAGTAGAGTATGACTGATTTCATCTAATTGCTGTTCAGCGGTGGGCGTTAAAAGATATTCGCCGACCTCAAAGTGAATATTGCGAAATACCACGAAAGTTTCTAATAGAGTGTTAGGCACAAGGGTTGGTGCGACACTGCGATAACGGCTCCGACAATCTGTCACTTTCTGGCGGAGTTTTTCGAGGGCTTGTTTATCGTAAAGCAAGTTCAGGCTTTTTTGTGTCAACACGTTTTTGCCATCAACGGCGCGATAGTTGTTTTTATCCAGTAATTCAGTGATGCGTTGATTACGAACAGGGCTATTGCGGATACAAGCGTTTAGGTAAGCATCAAGACTTAAAGGAAATTGCCCTTGTTTAGAATAGACATCACCCATACCAACCCAAGCTTCGTAGTAATCAGGATTGATTTGCAAGGCGCGTTGATAGTGATGGATAGCTTTTGGGTAGTTTTGCTCATTTTCTAGAATAACACCAAGATTGTTATGAGCATCAGCGTGATTAGGGCAAAGGCTTAATGCTTGTTGAATTAATGCCTTTTGGCGAGTGTATGCGTGTTCTCCCAAATCGTAAGCTTGGATAACCAGTTGAGTCGCCTGATTGCAGGGAGTCGCCAATAAAGGCAACGGTAAAATAAGAAAAATGAGGATTATGATTTTTGGATACATTATATTAAGCTCCTTTATCTATCAGTGGGTTGACGCCAAACCTGACAGGTTTTGAAAACCTGTCAGGTTTAGTTGCCGGTTTTATTCAATTTTCATTTCTAAGTCATCGGCAGAAATACCAGTGATTTCAGCAACAGTAACCGGATCAATGCCTTTTGCTAACATTTTACGAGCGATTTCTAATGCCTTTTCTAATACCTTATTCCGTTGAATCTCCTCCATGCCATACTCGTCTTTCATTTTAAAACGTTCTGTCGGCGAAATTGAATCTTGTTCAATCAAATCAAAAATTTTGCGTATCTCTTTGTGCTGATAGCTTGTCTCATCAACTTCTTCATCTAAACTGTCTGCAATCGCTAATAACCATTCACGATACGGTTCAGGCGTGTCATCTGTGACATATTTCGGAGAGAGAAAGATAATTTTATGTCGAAGTTCGTTTAAAGGCACACCCTTATTATCTTTGGGCGCAAAGTCAGTTGTTGCCATATCAACTTTGTGCTTATCACCTGAAGTTAAAACCACAATCGTAAACACCCTCAAATTAGGGTGATAATTTTCCGAAATCGCAATTTGTTCTAACAAAGCGACACAGTGATAATGCAAAAAACGGTCATAATGATCGCCATAACGAACATGCTGAATGTCAACAATAACCCGATTACTAACATCTTCTGCAAATAAATCAAAGCGCGTATCAACTTTGCCGATAATTGGAAAAAACTGTTTTTCCATTTCAACTTTGTTGATTTTAAGATCAATTCCGATAAAGTCTTTCACGAAGGCTTTAAAAATATCAGGCTGTGAAAAAGCTTTTTTAAAAATGACCCCATAACGTAATGAAGCGACTTTTTTCATCTGTTGTTCTCCGAGATAAGGTTAGTCTGGTTTAACTGGCGAGCGGGGAGTATTTCTTTGTTGATATTCTGTGGCTTCAGATTCACATTGCCCAAATATATAATCTAAAATGCCAGCCAGCAATTGAGGATTTGATAATGAGTAGGAAACTGTATTTTGAGTAAATTTAGAATGTTGTAGTTTGCCAAATTCCCATACTGTTCCAGTAGATACCATTCCATATATGGTTTGGCTTTCATCATTATTTATTTTTTGGCAAGCAACCATTGCCGCCAAACATTGTCCCCATCCTTTATCAAAATCTTGTTTTTTAGCTTCGACGATTGCTAACATAGGCACTGAAATCATGGACTGAATGATTCCACTCGGCCAATAAGAGATAAAGTAGTCCGGTTCGCCACATAAATCATTGTCATATCGCAATGTATGGTGTGACCAAACCCGCAAT
>QNEL01000228.1 GCA_003645185.1 Candidatus Parabeggiatoa sp. nov. 3 | reverse complement strand
TGAATAGCCCCAGGTGGAACCTCAATGCCATTAAGGTAGGGGCAGACCTGCGTGTCTGCCCTGGGCGAACACGCAGGTTCGCCCCTACAACCCCTGAATACGTGGGGTTTGGTAGGGGCAGACCTGCGTGTATGCCCTTAACGAAGGTGGCATTGAGGTGGAACCTGGGGTTCCTGGCCATGCCGTTTTAATCACACCCACTGTGACACGACAGCATTGCGTAAATATTTCTAATTTATTATAATTCCGAAGTTTTGCACAATCTTGTGCTTTGATTTTTTAGAACACTTTTAATAATGACAAAAACAGGGAAATTCATTGTGACAACCAATGCATCTGACGTCTTCCGACAGAGTGTGGCAGTCTTTTCAAAAAATTATCTGCCCATCAATCAAGTCAACCTCAAGCGAGCGCTTGTTCTCCTCGTCAGTGGAAAAGCAGAACCGCTTGATTTAGGCAACAACACCACAAGTATACCCGTGCATTCACCCACTATGGTATTTTTAGTACCCCAACAGATTCGCTTAACGGTTAATCATAAAAACCGAGTCTGGCGAGTGCCTACGGTGAATCGGCGCGAAGTTTTGCGACGTGATAAGCACACCTGTCAATATTGTGGCAACACTAAACACTTAACCCTCGATCATGTCATGCCCACTTCAAAAGGCGGCACATATACTTGGGATAACATCGTCACAGCTTGTGAAAAATGTAATAATTCTAAAGGGGATAGCACCCTCCAAGAGGCAGGCATGACATTACAGAAGCCACCTAAAGCACCCGTACATCCCATTGTCGCTTTTGCTGAACAGTTTTGGCGTGAACATAAGATACAACTTGAGGGCTTGGAAAATTGATAAAACTATCTTGTGGTTTATCAGCGCAGAAAATCTGGCATATTAAAAATGTCAATCGAAACCCCGTTTGTTTTCAAACGGGGTTTTTTTATGGCCTGAGAATCTCGCCTTTATTAGAAAATAGACATTATACCCATTTCATTTAATGGTTTGATTTTATGAGTTTTCTCAAAATGAGAATTGAAATAAATCAATGACGTTAAATCGGTATAAACTCTAATGATTTGATTATTTAATTTTTTAATTTTTTAATTTTTTTATTTATGATGTTCATTTTTCATTATGAATAGCTTTAGCCTTATTAGATAATTCAACAATTCTATTATATTTTTTATCACCTGGGCGATAAAGTTGTGACTCATGTCTTTCGCTATAAGCTTCTTCATCAATACAGGGCGTAATCTTTCCTTGCAATCTTTCCCAAATTGCTCTAAATAAAGGTTTAATCGGTAAAATGGCAAAAGCTAACATAAACAGCAGCCAGATCAAAAATTCTGCCTCATTCATTTCAAATTTTCCTATTTTCAATGCTTGCCCATTTTCAAGTTGGTACAAGTATTGCTTAATAATAAGGCGACATCTCCTTATGTGTGGTTGGGCCTCTCGCCATTAATTCGTTTAGGCGGGAGGCTTTTTTTTTGAACTCACAACATTAATCAGTGAACTCACCAACGACAACGTGGATTTTTACCACTCGCCTTCGCCTTCTGATAAAACTGCATCGCGCGATTCATGTTTTGATTCAAACGCTTAATGCGTGTCTCATGTGCAGGATGCGTCGAAAAAAATTCAGATGGCTGTTTACCACTGCCCTGCCCCATGTTTTCCCATAAACGAATACTCTCTCTCGGATCAAAGCCCGCCTTAGCCATTAAATACAACCCCATCTCATCAGCTTCATTTTCATGGAAGCGATTATAAGGTAATATCAACCCCACTTCTGCCCCCAAGCCTAACAACCTCATCAATTGTTTACCCTCTGGCGATTGTACATTGCCGAGTACTTGAACCACATTCATGCTTTGTTGCAAGGCCAACTCTTGAGAAACGCGCTCATTACTATGATCTGCCAACACATGAGCGACTTCATGTCCAAGCACAGCAGCTAACTGATCTTGCTTCTTAGTGATTTTCAACAAACCCGTATGCACCCCAATCTTGCCACCGGGCACGGCAAAGGCATTAACCGACTTATCACGAAAAACCACCACTTCCCAGTTTTTGATCGGACTATTGCTGACTAGCAACACCGCATCGGCCACACAATTCACATAGCGATTAATACGCTTACTTTTCTCCACGCGCGTTTTCTGTTTAATCTGAGAAAACGCCTCACTTCCCATACCGTTCAGTTCGTCATCAGACATCAACTTAAATTGTGATCGACCCAACGGCGAAGTAGCACAACTGATCAAAATAAAAAGCGTTGTCAATATAACAACAAGTATTTTTGACATCATTACCTCTCTTATTACAATAAACAATTATCAATGAACAATTATCAATTATCAAATTCCTTCAGATTAAAAACCGGCATAACGACAAGCTACCAAATTTGCCCACCATGCCGATACCCAATCTAAATGATAACACCCTTTAATGCCGGATGGGCAACCTGTTTTTGTTTTTCACGGCTAAAATAAAAATTAATGGAAACCCATTGTCACCAAATATCGTGTAATTTATGCTAAAATTTTAAACTTTAGGAATAACGCAAGAGACGCAAGAGACGCAAGAGACGCAAGAGATGCTTCTCTTTCTCTTGAACAGAGCATCTTTAGCGTCTTTAGCGTCTTTAGCGTCTTTAGCGTTTAGAACGATTTCAATTGGTACAATGAAAAAATTAAATCCTGGGGATAAATCCCCAGGCTAAAATTATCACGATTCACTATTCTCTAAATCTTTCCGCAATATAACCAATCCTATCAATAATAGCTCGGACACTGCTAATATAGTAACTTTTTTTATCGACAGTGAGTACCGCATTTTATAATAACAGGAATTTCCACACTTCACCATCTGTGATGACTCCGTACACTTGATTCTGCTTAAATTTTTTTAATGTCGCGTACATTTCAGCTAAACACTGGCCCAAACCATAAGCAATTTGTGTTGGCTTGACTTCAACAACTGAAAGAATAGGTGAGACAAAATCAATCTTATTCAAATTCAAACCGCAGTCGTACTTGCCATTTAACTGGTGCGGTAAATCAGGCGTTTCTTCTCGGCTAATCTCTACCGCAGGTTCAAAGAAGATACCTAAGTTATAATCCGCAACAGCCTCCCACAAGGTATGCGATACTAAAAGGTTGCTTATTGTTGCTTCATTGCCAGCATCAGCGGATATACTGATGCGTGACTCCATCAAATCCACTCTGTGCTGTAACTCTGGGTAATCCTTGCCGCTTGATTTTTAATCAGCAAACAATTCTCCGTCCGCTATGATTTTGACTTTAAAAAGGGTTTCTAATTGAGTCGATGAGTAATTTCTATATTCATCAAATGACATTGTATTTCTCGAAGTCTTTGGAAAAAACCGTTAATTCATTGTTTATAATTATAATTCAAAATCAAGGTCGTTTTTTGAAGAGTGCTTTATTTATTTTGTTAGGGCACAACGGCACGACGGCAACTTAAATTGCTCATGGCATGGCACGATTTTCAAAGCCCCCTTCAATACTAAAAAAAAGGTGAGGAAAATTAACGAATGTGGTGGGAAAAAGTGGGTTTCGTTCTACCCCCATTTCACACAAAAACTTTTGCGTTGTTATACATAAGTTAAAATGTAGGGTGGGTAACGTGGTTGCCCACCATCTATACTTAGCATCGTCATAAGGTCGCTATTACTTTTGATTTTTAAGCCAACAGCTAAAGCAGTTGTCTAAAAGCTCAAGTCACCTAAAGGTGACTAACCCAATATATCCATTTCACGCAAAAGTTGCGCGCAACTTTTCACGCTAAAGTTTCGCGGAGCGAAACTTTAGCGTGAAAGCGTGAAATAGCATTTTCGATGTTTTTACAAAAAGCAA
Source organism: Candidatus Parabeggiatoa sp. nov. 3 (assembly GCA_003645185.1). Taxonomy (GTDB): domain Bacteria; phylum Pseudomonadota; class Gammaproteobacteria; order Beggiatoales; family Beggiatoaceae; genus Parabeggiatoa. The sequence continues at coordinate 8,267 of QNEL01000228.1, read as the reverse complement.
AAGGAGCTTGTGTGGCGGTTGGCAGTATAAACGGTTAAGTTGATTCATTTTACAAAAGGAGGAAACGATGAAAAAATTACCGCTTGGTATTCAAACCTTTACCAAATTGATCAAAGATAATTGTTTGTATGTTGATAAAACACGGCATATTGCCGAATTAATTCAAGCCGGCGACTACTTGTTTCTTTCCCGCCCTCGCCGTTTTGGAAAATCCTTACTGGTTTCAACACTGTTTGAAATCTTTTCCGGCAATAAAGCCCTTTTTCAGGGATTATCGATCTATGATCAGATTGAATGGCAATCCTATCCCGTGATTGTGATTGATTTTAATGCGATTTCTTCTGGTGATGAGGAGATATTCAAAACCTCATTATTATCCTTTTTAGATGATATTGCCGCTGAATATGATCTGAAATTGTCAAAACTCTTCGTTAAAGACAAATTCGCTGAATTAATTAAAAAGATACATGACAAAACCGGCCAAAAAGTGGTCATTTTGGTTGATGAATACGATAAACCGATTGTTAATTCTATTGAAGATATTGATCGGGCTACCAAAAACCGTGAAATTCTTCGAGATTTTTTCGTCGTTTTAAAATCTTCAGACGCTTTTTTACGTTTCGTTTTCTTAACCGGGGTATCCAAATTTGCGCGGGTTTCGATTTTTTCCGACTTAAATAATCTGAGGGATATCACCCTCTCACCTCAATTTGCCACCCTGCTTGGATACACTCAAAACGAATTAGAAAGTGATTTTGCACAACATATCCAAAGTCTTTGTTTTAAGTTAGGGATAAAAAAAGCCCCGTTATTGGCTCAAATCAAAACGTGGTATGATGGTTATTCATGGGATGCGAAAAACCAAGTGTACAATCCCTTTTCAATTCTCAACTTGTTTACTGAACAGCAATTTGATAATTATTGGTTTGTCAGTGGCACCCCAACCTTTTTGATGCAGTTAATCAAAAAGACAACTTATGATGCCACGGTGCTTGAAAATAAAAAAGTGTCCAAGATTGTCTTTGACAGTTACAATCTTGAAAACTTGAATATTTTCGCACTGTTATTTCAAACCGGCTATCTCACTCTCACACACATTGATAAAACAGGGCGAACCCCTCAATATATCTTGAACTACCCGAATTTGGAAGTGAAAGAAGCGTTTATTACTTATCTGTTTGCCAGTTTTACCCAAAACGGTTTAGAAGCCATCCAACCTGCCGCCGAAGACTTACGTACCTATTTACAAACTGATAATCTTGAAGGTTTTATGAACCTCATCAGGGCCTTATTGGCCAAAATCCCATATCTACTCCACATAGAACAAGAAGCTTATTATCATTCGTTGTTTTATATGATTTCGGTACTGATGGGAGTTGAGATAGATTTAGAAGTGCTAACCGACAAAGGACGAATTGATGGGGTATTGGCGTTAGAAGATAAGATTTATCTGATTGAATTTAAATATGGCAAAGCGGGCACTAAGATGGAAACCTTGACTAAGCAAGCCATTAAGCAAATCCAAGACAAAAACTATGGTGAACGCTTTTTAAATGAATCGCGCCCGCGTCTGTTATTAGGGATTGGGTTTGTCAATAAAAAAATAGGCTATAAACTGATAACGGCTCAGTGAACACTGAATCTCAACTCTTGAGCCAATGACGTTGGAATGTTTAAAATAAGGGTTTCTGTTGACCTTATTAACCTCCTTTTTAGTGTGTAATTTAAATCTTTGTCCACCCGATAATTCTACAATTCGAGATTTAACCTTGAACGAACAATACTTTTTTTATTATAACTGAAAATCATTTATATCGTTCCAATAGGGCATTAAAAAAGAGGTGAGGAAAACTGACGAATGTGGCGGACAAAAAAAAGGTGGGTTGAGCTATTGCTCACCCACCCTACCATTACTTAAAACGGTTAGCATGACATATCGCCTAATTCTTCCGCTACCGTTTTGGGGCTAAACGGCGGTTCCAATCCTCTCGCGTAAGCTTGTTGAGCTAACACAGACTGAGGTAAATTGGCTTGCCTTGCAGCACCACCGAATGAAATCCCACCACGATTATATTGCTCCAAAGCCCGCTCAATTTTGAAATCATGCAAGCCACGTTCTAAAATATTAATCAAAAAAGCTTGACTTGCCATACTCAACTCTTGAGCCAATGACGTTGGAATGTTTAAAGTAAGGGTTTCTGTTGACATCATTAACCTCTTTTTTAGTATACGATTTAAATCTTTGTCCACCCGATAATTCTACAATTCGATATTTAACCTTGGCTTAGCGAACAATACTTTTTTTATTATAATCGAAAATCATTTATATCGTTCCAATAGGGCATTAAAAAAGAGGTGAGGAAAATTAACGAATGTGGCGGACAAAAAAAAGGTGGGTTGAGCTATTGCTCAACCCACCTTACAATTCTACATTTAAGCCATACTACGCTGGCTTTTATTAATAAGAATTAACGAGGTTTGACGCTATTCATATCTAAATCAAAGGTAAAACCACTAGATTGTTGTTGCAGTTTTATATCGTAAACAGTTGTAGTACCAAATGGGTCAGAAACAGCAACACATGGTACATGCAATTGACCGTTCAAATAGTTTGCCATGCAGTCTCCAGAAGATGTTGGAGTCGTTGGTGTACTTGGTGTTGGAGCAGGTGTAGCCGAACAACTTCCAGCACCTTGAATGCCACGTACTTTTACATCAATTAAACGGTCTTTGCTGATAATGCCTTCGATAGCAACACGTTCAAAAATCACTCCTGAGTCAAAATTGATAGGTTCGCCCGCAACTTGACCATTAGTATAGACATTAGCTACACCATTTTGAGCAGAAATCTTGATCTCATTGAAATTATTTCCTCCGTTCCATCCTGATATGTTATTATAATGCCAATCTCCACCTTTACCTATACCGTTAGGTTGAAACTCCCACTTTTTCACCCCAAAAAGTTTTAAAGAAATACCTTTATTATCAGTATTCAATAAGTAGATGCTCTTAGGACCATCAGCAAAATCTGCAGTCAAAACAATCTCAAAATCCCCACTAACTTGACCAATAATTTGTAAATTACCAATTTTGACTGGCGATACAGAACTTAGCCATTTAAATTTGTCACTACAACTACTCTCATTTGGGTCAAGACAGCCTTCTTTAACAACCAAATTTTCTCCAGCAGTTGCACCAACTCCCATTGTCGTCGCATCCAAATAATAATCTTCGGCAAGACAAACAGAAGATAGTGCTATCAAACAAGAAGGAAATATTGCTTTTTTAAGCATAATTACCTATCCTTTATCGGTATTAGAAATTAAGCCAAAAAGTTGTACCCGTTAAAAACACTAAAAATAGTAGGCATTATCATGTAACCCACTTTTTAGAAGGTGTCGCATTATACAAAATAATCTTAAATTGATAAAGTAACTCAGAGTTATTATTTGCCTAACCCAGAGTATCTATTCATGGCGTTACCTCAAAAACTGAAATTGATCCGCTCATTTAAAAATTGGACACAAGAAGATGTCGCCAATAAATTGGGCATATCCACCCATGCCTACGCGAAAATAGAACGGGGTGAGACGGATGTCAATTTTTCTAGGCTTCAACAAATTGCTGAGGTGATGGATATAGGATTGTCGCAGTTATTTGGTTTGGATGAAAAGAATGTCTTTAATTTAAGTTGCGATCACAACAATAGCCAATGTATTGATAATAATTGGAATGTTAATTCCCCTTCAAATGATCAAATCGAATATAAACATCAATTAGAAAAAGCTAATTTAATGATTGAACAGCAACAAAAAGAAATGGATTATTTAAAACAACAGGTGAATGATTTGAGAAATATAATTAATCTATTGAAACAAAAGGAAAATACGCAGTAATTCGCTGTGATCAAATTACAGAATTAGGACAAAAAGATAACGCACAAAGACGCAAAAGGCGCTAAAGAACGCAAAAGATATTTTTAAGGCCCCTTTAGCGTCTTTAGCGTCTTTAGCGTCTTTAGCGTTTATATTTTAAGCCGGACTTGATTAATCCTATAGGCAAAGTGGATTTATAAAACAATATTTAGTTATTATTGCGCGTGAAAAATAACGCAAAAGATGCGTGCAGAAATAGATGGGAATGGGGGGCAAGCGTTTGGATTGCTGGGAACTTAAAGTGAAGACAATAAACGCAAAAGACGCAAAAGACGCAATAAGACGCTATTTAGATAAATCGAAGCATCTCTTGCGCCTCTTGCGTGCGTTATTTTTCAGTATATAAATAACATCGACATTTCTATTAGGGCAGCATTTCAAGGTTGATGGGATAGACATTCGCATCATTTCTATCTCGATCATCTAGGCTTACCCAAAGATCAGATTCGTTGATCTCGCGATAGTATTGCAGTTTGGCATCAATGTCGTCTTCCAATGTGCCGCGTTCATCGGGTGAGAGCGATTCAAACATTTCATCGTCCAGCTCCAAAATGGCGCTTTTGTAGGGTAAGCTTGAAATCCAGGCGGGTAAGAGGCCTGATTTTTTCAGGCTTTTTGCGCCTTCAAAGCTGATATCTTCACCTTTACCGGCGGCGGTGACGACACCTTGAAGTGCGTCGAAAAATTGCATACTGGTGAGTTCGGATCGTTTGATCGCCATTAAGACTTGTTCTAAGGCGGTTATCAGATCATTGAGTTCTGATTTCTTGATCAAGAGGCGCACATCTAGGGCGCGTTTATCGGGATCGGTGATATCGCGATCTAATACCCAGGCTGTGACATCTCTAGGCGGTTTGGCCGCACTGCCGAGATATTCAACTAGGGCGGTGGCGACTAAGCTTTTGGCAAAGGCGGCTGCGGCTTCTTCAGCTTCGGCTGAACTGTCAATGGTGTCTAAATCGGACACTTCTGCGGTGCTTTCAATCACGTCGATTTTATCACCACTTTTGGCACTTCTCACATCTGCGATGGTTTTCGAGAGGGTTTCTGACACTGTTTTGATGACTTGTCCGAATGCATTAACATTGTCAGCATCTATCGGGAAGTAGTAAGACTTTTCTGGAGAGTCTGAATTACGCGCCAGTGTGCTAAATTGTTCTTTAGCAATAGGATGATCTCTTCCTGCACGGCGATTCTTGATATGAACGGCCATGATGGCGATTTTGTGATTGCTTGCCAGTTCCTGCAGTTGAGCGGCATTCATGTTGGTCAGGTTTTTGGGATGGCCTTTTGGATGAGAACTAGCATCACCGACGATTATCATGACTTTAATGCTGTTCTCGCTCCAAGCGGTTTCAATGCCTTGTTTCACGCCGGCAAAGACTTCTTCTTGATAATCCGCGCCGCCTCTTGCCATGATTTTTGAAATGACGTTGACAAAGCTATTGCCATCTACGAGTTCAGGGGTGAAATCCTCTGTGTCGTCCATGTAGCCAATCAAGCCAAAATGGAGACGGGTGTCGATTTTGGCAACGACTTGTGTAGCGACTTGTTTGATCGCGTCTTTGGTGGCATCAATATAAGGCCCCATGCTACCCGTGATGTCCATCACGAATTTAATATCAACCCCTAAGTTTTCGGCTTCTGTGCCTTCTGTGGTTTCACCTTGGGTGGCCTGTTCGACATAGTCTTGATTTTGAAGTAAATCCGCGCCGCCAGTATCTGTACGATCACGCGGTATGGCCGCTGCGATTTGCAGATAGCGGGTTTCGTCATCGAAAATGTCTAGCTCTTCGTAATCTAAAACGGGGAGGATGTAGAAGCCTTCCTTGTTCTCGATATCGACAAAGCGTTTGGGCTCCATACTGACAACGCCTTCGGGCACTTTCATGGGTGTTTTGGCCATGCCTTCATAGGCGGATTGGGCCTGTTCAGTTCGTTCGTCTGATTCAACCAAGGCTTTGAGATCACTGAGGTTTTCATACATCAATACGGGTTGCCGACGTTCTTCACCGGTGCCGGGATGGGTGTAGGATACGACTAGGGCTTGTTTCCATTCCATGATATCCTTGGCTTCCATCCAGCCTAGTGGTTTATCGAAGACGCTGGAGCCTATTTTGTACCAGCCTTTGGGATTGGCGGGATCGGAATAATCTACGTCTTTTTTGTCAAAGACATAGAGGGGAAAAAAGGCTTTGACATTTGAATAGGCGACATTGCCGATAGTGGAGCGGTGATAAATGTTGGAAAAGGGCCTGGGTAAGGCGCGTAGTGGCAACAATGTATCGGCCAGACGGCAGACTTTGTCTGGCTTGCCGCAATTGATATTGGCTGCCTCTGTGGCGATGGCGGGCCCGCTGCTGAATAGGGCCATGCTGGCGGCCACACTTAGGGTGTGAATGAGGTGACGCATAATTATAATTTATCCTTTGATTAGAGTGATGGTTTAGTACAACGAGTTAATGTAGGGGCAATCCCTTGTGGTTGCCCCGAGCATAAAGGTTCAATTCCTCTGTGAAACTGATTTTGTGTCCTTCTAAGTACTGAAGCACAAATAAACAGGTATTTTATCGCAAAGGGCTCATCAAGTGGGATTGCCCCTACAACCGCGCCCGTAGGGGCAATCCCTTGTGGTTGCCCCTCTTATGGTTGCTTCTATTAAAAATATATTTTTTTAATATACCGTAGGGCTCCCTACGTGTTTTTGTTGCCGGCCCCAATCAAATGTAGGGCTCCCTACGTGTTTTTGTTGCCGGCCCCAATAGATCAATGTAGGGTGGGTAACGTGTTTTTGTTGCCCACCATTTTAATGTAGTTGCCCACCATCTTCATTAAAAAGTTCAGTTTGTTACCGTGCTAAGTATAACCAAACACGATAATTAAAGTGGTTCCTAAATCAAAATCCCACGCCGGTTTAAGGATTGACAACACTACATCATCAGCTGAATAATCCCTTGCAGAAATTGCCCAATTTCAAGCGCAAAGGTGACTTGATAAGCACTTGCAACAATATAACCAACAAAAGCCAAATATAAGCAGAACAGCAGAAAAGCTTTGAGTTTGCCCATGCTTTGACCAAAGTAATAAATGCTAAAGGCAATGATGGTAAAAATCAGCAATAAGGCGCGTAATTCAGTGATGGGGCCTTGTGATTCTGGCAGCATGGTAATCGCTTCGCCGTAAATCAGCCCAAACAACATCAGTGGTAAGCCTAAACAAATGGTAATATCAAAAATATTACTGCCCAGTGCGTTGGCAAGCGCATCGTCATATTCACCAGCTTTGGCATCTTTTATTGACAAAATGGTATCCGGTACAGAAGTCGCCGCTGCGGCCAAAATCACGGCGACGAAGTAAACGCCAATACCCAGCACATCACCAAACATATAAACCGTTTCAACCAATAACCAACAAGCTAAGGAAATCACAATAATCGCAGTCGCCAGCAATAACCATGCACGGCTATAATTTAAGCGGCGGTTACCAAATATCGCCCATTGCAAATCCAGAGTCAACAAGGCGATAGGACGTGAGCCACCCACATCTTCTTCCTCCTCATCTTCTGGGTGAGCCGTCCATTCAGAACGTGACATAGTGCTGAACATGAACACGATATAGCCGACATATAATAAGTTCAGAAATAAACCATGCCACCATTCCATCACGCCTTTAGACAGCATAAAAATAAAAGCAAATTCACAGGCAATCAACCATAAGCCATCACGCAAAATGACTTTTTTGGAAACCTTGGCTTGCGTCGCAAGGCCAATGGTAATGATGGTAATAATGACCGCCGCTGGAATCACGGCACTGTTGAAAATCGCACTCCCAGCAGTGGTACCCACACCCATAGCAAAACCATCTTTATCAATAAATAATAACAAGCCTATTATCACTGTCAATAATTCAGGCAATGAACTGCCGATGGCATTAATCGTTGCGCCACGTACACCATCAGAAAAATTGTGACCAAGATAAGCCGAAGCGGCTTCAAAGCCATTTGACGCACGCCAAATAATTAACATACTAAGCAAAATCAACAATAACAAGATAAAAATCATGAGTTTAATACCAATAATGTTTAAGGGTTTATAAGCACTGATTATTACGGATTTGGGGGTGACTCTTCGTAATATCAAAAAATGTTTGAACTCAATTATGAATTTTAATCACACTTAGATTCAAGTAGGAAGACATCAATCTTTTAGCAATTTTTTTTAGTATAGATTAGATTGTGTTAAAAATGTAGTGGCGAACAGGATTTGACATAAACGTTTTTGCACGCAAAAACTTTTACGTGAGAAACATTAATACTGATCACAACAGATTCTG
>QNEL01000227.1 GCA_003645185.1 Candidatus Parabeggiatoa sp. nov. 3 | reverse complement strand
TGCCCCAATTAGATCAATGTAGGGTGGGTAACGTGTTTTTGTTGCCCACCATCTTAATCGTAGGGTGGGTAACGTGTTTTTGTTGCCTGCCCCAATTAGATCAATAAATGTAGGGTGGGTAACGTGTTTTTGTTGCCCACCATCTTAAAGTTAATTGATGCGGATAAGATCGTTTTTGTCGTTGAGTTCATCAACTTCACGGTAAAATATAACATAACGAACTCAATCAGGCTATGATCTAATCCTTTCTTATAACTAATCCTTGTAGTTATATCCTTGTAATTATATAAACAAAAAAATCAGACAATGTTGTTGACTTTTGTCATAAAGATAGAATAAGATGCGCCCTTCTTTTTGACATTGTGTTTTTAAATAGGAGCGTTCAATGTTCACACCACTCAACATTTTTGGCGTAGCGTCAATAATTGCGATTGTTTTGTTTGTCGTCATAGAATCCGGTGTTGTTAACACTAACACAAGCACCCCACAACACATCACAACACAACAGTATAGCACCCCACAGATAGAGAATAAACAAAATAATGACTTTTTACCCCTTTCTAAACCCACCAGTTTAGACTCTCAACTCATAAAAGCAGGTTGGAACGCCAACGCTGCACACGCTGTTGTTGCGCTTAACAACGAATGGTTTACAATTCTTAAACAAGACAATCCGTCTGCCTTAGAAAAACAACTCTATTTACTCAAAAACTTGGGCCGTTATTCTGATTTAATGCCCTTGTTTGAATCCCATCCAGAAACTGCCTCGCTTCTAGCGGCTGCCACTCATCCTGAGCGTTTTGCTCAAGTCGTTCAAAATGACGACTATTACGACATTATTATGGGGCTTTTTGTCCAACACGCAGCCCCCGACGATGCCGCAGCCCTCGCTAACGCTTTAGAAATTCATAGTTCACTGATATGCCGATTGATTCAACGTGGCTTAATTGGTAGTCAAGCCCTTTTCATTTTCCCACGAGATAATCCAGGCGCACAAGCTTATGATCGCTGGATCAGCGAACTCTTAGATAATGCCTTAGCGCAACCTGATGACAAATTAAGCTCAGTAATTAACTTGTTGTTTGAGCAAGGCGAGAGCATTCGCGCCAAAATGATTGATGATGCCCAATTCCGCCACGCCTTCCGCAATGATTTATGGCCTAAATTTATTCGCGTCACCCATAAAACCCAACAACCCTTTGAACTCTATTTAAGCGAACCGCATTTGTGGGCATTTTTGGCCTTGCCCCAAGGTGAAAGGCTTTTAGAACAATGGGCCTGGTTTTTGTCCCAAGAGCAAGTCAACAATTTAACACCCGCAGCGGTGCTATTTGGTGACGACGCTTATCCTGAACCCTTACCCCCTTTAATTATTGAAGCGATTTTAGAGAATGATGCTAATACCTTGATTTCATTACTCTATTTTGGTCATGAACCGCTGTTTGTCAGATTGATGCAGCGTGATTTGTCAGACGATCTCAAACAAGTGGTTTTTAGTCGTCTCGGACAAACTCCAAATTATACCGCTTTGTTAGAAGATTGGGATAAAGAACCCAGTAATGAACGACTCTACGCAGAACTGATTGAGGGCGATAGCAATTTACTGACTACCCTCAACAAAGTGGTGCAAGGGCGTGAAGTGTCTGCTGGCGACGCTTTTTGGGCAACGCTTGATGTCGCCGATATTGCCTTCACCATAGCAACACTGGATACGTGTGCGCTTATCTCATCAAGTCTCAAACTCGGCGCGAAAACAGCTGCTAAAAGTGCATTAAAACAAGAAACTAAAAAGCTTGTTAAACAAAATGCGGGTCAAGCGGTGGCCAAAAATGCCTCTGAAACGCTTTTAGCGTCTTTTGCCAAAAAAGAATTGTTTTCTAAGATGCAAACAATCCCAAGCAAGCTGGGTGAAAAAAACGCTCACTTTGATATCACACCCACACTGCAATTTTTATTTAAGAAAATGAATGTCAATCGGACAACACTCAAACGCATCAATAACAAATGGGATGCCCGATTGTTTATGCGAAAAGATGCCAAAGTCTCAGTGCAAGTCGATCACAAAAAGCTCTTATCAGGGGCTTGTCTGTTTTTTAAAATCACCAGTGCGACAGATGTCACCGGGGAAGCGGGTGTTGTGGCAAGAGAAGTGACTTGTGGATTAGAAGAGACGGGTGAGACTGTCCAAATGGTGAAAAACTCGCTTAAATCATTCTCACAACACCAACGACAAGTTAAAGCTTGGCAAAAAAATGCCTCTGGATGGTGGTTGATGAATGCTAACCATTAGAAATGTAATATCGTAGGCTGGATAAAGCTTTTCGTTCTCAAAAAAGGGCAACCACAAGGGTTGCCCCTACAACTCCTGTAGGGGCAATCCCTTGTGGTTGCCCCTAGAATAAAAGGAAACAATATGGATAAAAAACCAACAAAAGTATACCGTTTCGCCCTATACGGGCTATCGGCTTCTGGTAAAACCTGTCTGCTGGCGGCATTAGCCATGCCGCGCTATTCGCATCCTTTGAAGTATACCAGCACTTGGCGGCCTATTGATGTGTCTGCCTCTGAAAAGAGTAAACAAGAGGCCTTACGTCATAGTCAAGAATGGCTCAAAAAAGCCATTGATCAGCTATCTCGACGCGATGTACCGGAACCCAATCCCACTGGGGAAGAGCATTTTATTTTTGAATATGATTTTACAGGAACCGATTATCAAACTTTTCGCATTGAATTGTTGGATTATTCCGGCGAATTAGTGAATCCTAATATCAGTGACAGTGAGCTGGCAAAAACGCTGCGACAAAAATTCTCAGAGATGGATGGCATTTTAGTCCTCGCAGAAGCGCCCTATCAGGATCAATTAGGGCATGTCTCTGGCCATCAAAAAACGCGAGACGGACAAGCTCATAAGGATTTGTATGATTTGCGACAAACCTTCAGCTTATTGCGTGGCGAAAAACAGGAAGGCGCGGCACTGGATACGCCGGTAGTATTATTGTTCAATAAATGGGATAGATACAGTCATATCGACTCGGCCCATCCTGATATTGAACAAGATAAGCTAGAAGCGTTTTTAAAATCGGTTCCGCCACCACCACATAAAGGATTGAATGATGTCTTACAACATTCAGTGACTGAGGACAATTTTAAGGCCTTTCCCGTGAGTGCTTTGGGGGCGGGCGAATTTGTGCTACTTGAGAATGGTGATGTGGTTGAACGGCCTAAACAAGTTCAGCCTTTGAATGCGTTTGGCTTAGAGGATCCTTTTTTATGGTTAGTCCAACGGCGCGATGCGATTGATTTGCGGCATTATCAGAACAATGCCCAGAGCAATCTAAAACAATGTCAACAAAATGGGAAAACATTATTAAACCGTTTTCCGCCCAATTCAGCGCAAGCTAAACAAGTTAAAAGCGTCTTAGGGCAATGTCGTAGACGGGCCTTTTACTATGCAGCGGGAACAGTAGCGGGTGTATTAGCCCTTTGGTTCACAGCAGAAACCACAATGGACTTGTGGAATTATAAAAAACTCACGACGGCGATTGAGAATCCCAATGCCACGCATGATGAACTCGGAAAAGCGGAACAATGGCTCACTAAGTATACTACCGCGCCTAATTTTCGACATTTGATTTCACAACGCTTTATCAATTCGGACGATGTTAAAACCACTTTGACTGATTTACAAACACGCCGCGAAACTTTTTTGTGGGGGCCAGTCGAAACTGCCTTAGAAAAGAATTTACAAGCTGCCGTGGAACCGGCTAAAAGATACCTAGAATATTATCCCTATGGCCCTCATGCGGAAGAAAGCAAAAATATCCTGCTACGCGCCCAATTCCAGGTACAGCAACATGAAAATGAAGATGTTTTCCGTCAAGTCGCCGGTCGTGTGAAAGAACATTGGCAAGATGGTGAGACACTTAACGAACTGTTAGAGGGGTTACGCAAACTACCCGTACATCAGAACGCTGAAACGGATAAAATGCGTCAAGAACGGGTTGCATTGGAGGAAAGTGTCTTAAAACGTTTAGCCGAGATAGCGAGTCAACAAAATTGGAATCGCTTTAAGGCTGGCTACGATGACAAAATGCGGCGAAAAAATTTCTTAGCGGCGGCTCAAGCCTTGCAGAATCGCCAATCTGATGAACGTCTGGATAAGTTAAAAACAGAGTTTAAGCGTGTCGTTATTCAAAGAATAGAAGATGAGGTTGAACGTGCGTTTAAGGATTATCGCTTAAGAGACGCTGAGGAGATTTTGGGGAAATATGCCCAGTTTCCACTTGATTTACAACACCCCCCTGGCAGCGAAGGAGATGATGTCATCAAGGGTTTGCGACATCAAGTCGCCCAGAGGCAAGATCAAGCTTTATATGAGGATGCCCTGAAATACAGGGCTCGAGACCATATAGAGAACTATCTGCAAAATGCGCCTCTGCAATCCATGAAAAAAGAGCTTTCCAAGTACAAGGCTTATTTAGATAGCATCCAACCAAGTGCAACGATTTCCAAGTTGAAGTTATTTGTGCGGATAACTTGGCTTGCTGCAGCCGCTGAGGGAAATGATAATGTTGTAAACGTCTCTTTAAATGGGAAGAATGTGATTAGTCAAACAAACGTTGAATCACACTTTTACCAATCAACGGTTTTCATAAGTTCACGTTTTAGTGCTAAACCTTCATCTCTAAAAACAGTTGCGATCACAGTCATTGAGAAAGGTTTCTTTAGTGATGATGACAATGGCACCGGGAGAGTGAAAAAGCGAGTATCTGATTTAGCCAAAGGTTATACGCTAAAGCTTCATGCCGCAGGCAAAATAACTGCTCAAGCCTTTATTCTAATTAAAGGCTATCCCAAAGCACCTAATTTACCAGCATGGCATCCTGAGAAATGATCGAGTACAACGGATTGGCGGAATAAACGGATTAATGAGAGGACGTATTCGTTTATTTAGCGTAGCGCGTTTCGTCAAACGTAGTCATCCGTTTATTCCGTTAATCCGTTGTACTACATTTAGAGAAAAGGGATAATGAATAAACCACAATTAGTAGCGGAAACCCCCCGCGCTGGCAAGTGGAATCATCGCTTTATTGCGGCACCGAATGGCAGCCTTTCAGATAGCGAGGTTGCCAAAATGATCGCGGCTGCTCGTAGAAACCCACAAGGTGATGATTATCTTGCCGTAAGTGCCGAAACAACGCAATCAATGTCGGGGCGCACGGGTAAAGAAATATTAGTGTTAACAGGCGTTGATGTTAAAAAGCTCTCCGATAATCAACGTCAACAAATCATTGCTCAACTTGGGCAACAGTTGATAGACTTGGCAACGCTTGTCACCGAAAAGATTGATTGGGATAAAGAGGGTCAAGCTATTTTGGTTAAGCGTCCAGAATTGGGAGAATGGGAAAAAGGGTTTGTTGGGTTGCCTATTTTTACGCCTCAGCAAAAAGCGGCAGTGCCTAAAAAACCTATTTCTAATCTGGTTAAAATGGTAGGTGGAGTTGTTGGGATTTTGTTGGTTTTAGGGTTAGGTATTTGGAAGACAATAGATGAAAAAGGCTCTCCATCAACGAGCCAAAGTCCTAGTTTAAACAAAGATAGTGATTCCGCTCATGTTGATGTTAAAAATAATCAAACAGCAGTAGCTGAAACTGCTTCTAATAAAGGGCCTTCTAGAACAAAAGAGTCATCAAAAGAGAATAAAGATCAAAATAAGCTGAAACTAAAGTGTGTTGAGTCTTTAAAAAAAGGAATAGTAAGTTTTTTGAAAGACAAAGGAGATTATTCGACTGAATGTCAAAAAACAATGCCTGCAATCCCATCAGAAACCACATTCAAGGCATTTAATAATTTTTTAAAAGAGTGGTGTAATGTGGAATTAACAGAAGAACATAATAAGAATGATAAGGATAACGTTCCTGATCAATATGGCCTATCCACATTTCAATTTCAAGATTTGTTAGTGACTAAGGAGGAATTTGATAGTTCTGTTTTTAAGACTTTGAAAGATTGCTTGTCAAACTCAAGTACTTCAAGCCAGAAATAGGCTTTAGCCTACTTGAGCTATCAGCTTTGAAATTTATTTCAAGGCTTATCTTTAAATATGAGAGAGGAAAATTATGGGAATAAAAATACCACCCGCACCACCTGCTAAAAAAGAGAAAACTCAAAGTCCATCACCACCACCTGATAGCCATGTTGGCGCTTGGTGGATTGTGAGTATCTTAGGTTTTGTGATGCTCATGGCGGTTGTTTGTTTTTTCTTACCCGCGTGCAATTTGTTCTTCACAAAAACGCTGACTGGAACTGAAAGCCCCCCAACAATACAAGAGGATGCCCATCGCAAGTTGGCTAACGCCCTCTGTGAACGGTTCACTTGGTGTGATAATGCTGAAAGAAATGTAGAACAGGCATTGCGTGATTTTGAAACGGATTCAGAAAATATTAATAGTGTTATCAACGACTTAAACATGACAAACGATGTGTGGTCGTTTTTACAGAGCTTCGTGGATAACAATCAAGGCAACGCGGAAGCTTATTTAGGAGAACTGGCGAACTTTGAACAATCCAATTTTACTCAAATTGTTGCTGAACAAAGGAAATTGAGACAGACATTTGAGTCTTTTCAAGACGTGACGCTGGTGAGTTTTGACACCGCGCCGAATAGCGCGGAATATCCCGTTTTATCTTTGGTTTATAAAGTAAAAAAGGCATTTCCAGAAATGCTGGAAAAGACAAGCCGCCAAGAAGAAAATAAACTGCCTTTCTTTAGAAACAATGATGTGGTCAGGGCTAAATTCTTGAAAGGCGTTATTGAGGATGGACGCGATAACAAATTGATAGAAGGTGGCAGGCATATCAAGGTGTTTGATGCCTTGTGTCAATTGACGGATGAAAAAACCGTAGATGCACTTTATGATCGGGAAGATCAGATCAAAAAACTGTGTATTGTGCCTGATAAAAACGATCCAACACAACGACAATGTGAAAGACTGAAGACTGATGTTCAGAAAAAGCAAGCAAAGGTTTTCTTAGCATTGAGGGAAAAGCTTCAAACGGAATTAGAATGTAAGTGATGTTTTATATTCCACCGTTTAAAAGGGCGAACACGCAGGTTCGCCCCTACGAAAAATTGTGGAATGATTTAAAAGGGCGAACACGCAGGTTCGCCCCTACGAAAAATTGTGGAATTTTTCGTATCAAAGCTACGCCAACCAACCCAAATATGATGGGGCTTCCCTTGCGTTTTTGGCCAGTTCTATATTTGTAGGGGCGAACCTGCGTGTTCGCCCTCATGAACATAAGGATTTGTAGGGGCGAACCTGCGTGTTCGCCCTCATGAAAAAACATAAGGAATCCAGTGGAGTAATTATAATGTTAGGAAGATTGAGTTTGATTGTAGCAGTGTGCCTTTTTTCTTCTTCTTGTTTTGGAGGAGAACGGTGGGATGGTGTAGTCGATAAGACACGAGAATTGACAGCAGACGCGATGGAAGAAATGGCTGATGGGCTAGAATGGGCTGCCCAGAAATTAAATGAAGGGGCTAATAACATTAAAACAGATGACAAAACAACGCCATACTCAAAACTTGCCACGGCTCTGTGTGAAGAATTAAAACAGTGTGATCATCAAAAACAGACGACAATAGAAGAGGCATTGCATCAATTAATGATTGAGCCTGATGAGATTGAAACCATTCTCACCGACTTAAATAATAAAGATTATTGGTCAGTTTTACTGAGCTTCGTGGATAACAGTCCTGGTTCAGCCCAAGCTTATTTGGAAGAGATAACGGACTTTGATAAAACCAACTTGAATCAAATTGTCGGTGAACAAAGGAAATTGAGACAGGCATTTGAGTATTTTCAAGACGTGACGCTGTTGAGTTTTGACACCGCGCCGGATAGCGCGGAATACCCTGTTTTATCTTTTGTTTATCAAGTGATCCAGAAATTTCCAAAAATGTCAGAAAAAACAACTCTTCAAGAAGAAAATAGACTGCCTTTCTTTAGAAACAATGATGTGGAAAGAGTTAAATTCTTGAAAAGCGTTATTAAGTCTGGACAATCTAAAAAATTGATAGACGATGGTAGGCCTCTCCTATTTGATGCCTTGTGTCAGTTGAGCGATAAGGAAAGGGTAGAGGCACTTTATGATCGGGAAAATCGGATCAAAAAACTGTGTATTGTGCCTGATAAAAACGATCCAACACTGCGACAATGTGAAAGACTGAAGACTGAGGATCAGAAAAAGCAGGCCGAGGCTTTCTTAGATTTAAGGGAAAAGCTCTTGAATTTGCTTTCGTGCAAACTTTAGTTTGCCGAGCTATAGAGGTTCAGAAAAATTAATTAATTTCACAAATCAAATTGGGCGAACACGTAGGTTCGCCCCTACGGGGCCTGTGTAGGGGCGAACCTGCGTGTTCGCCCTTTTGAAATTAAATATCTGAAAATCGATATAAGAATCAAACGATAATAAAACGAGGTGAACCATGCAACTCAAATATAAAGTTCAAGAAAGCATTCTTGATGTCAAACAATTGACAGCTTCCCTAAAATGGACAACTGCTGCTGATTTTGATTTAGCTGCGGTTTATGAATCCAAAGAGGGGAAACGAGGTTTAATTTATTTTGGTGAACACGGTCAATTGGATGCTTTCCCTTACATACAGCTAGGCAAAGATGCCGGGATAGATGATACGGGAGGCCAGAAAACAGAAGAACTGATTATTAATAATTTAGAGGTGATAAACGCAGTGTGGCTTTTTTGTTGGGACTATAGCATGGTACAAGCGGGCAAAAAAGCGCGTTTTAAAGATAGCGATGTCAGCTTAACGATTAGCGATGAGTCTGGAAACCACAGCAAGATTGAAATTGAAACAGGCGAAAGGGGTAATGTGTGCTATCTCGCCAGTATTGATAACAGCGATCCCAAAGGCGCTAAGCTCACTAACACCCAATTGGCTGGGACTTTACAAGGTTTGAAAACCATTGAACAATTAATGGCGTTAGTCCGATATCAATCGCCATAATTGAAAACCTGACAGGTTTTGAAAACCTGTCAGGTTTGGTCATTTAGCTTTTTTAAACAGCGCGTGATCCCATTCGCTATTGAATCACTAATATTGGCTGGAAATCCATCAGGCAATTCAGCCAATGTCGATTCAATTGCAATTGGGACTTGCTCAACCAAATCATTTAATATCATTTCCATTTCATCTACTGCAAAATCCACTTTTTGCGCTGTCGTGATCCAATGCCGTCTAAGAATTTCTGCCCACTTATAATGAGCCTTTTTTTCTCCATACACAGCCAGTGCCATTTTGATTTTCTGTTTTGGGGGGATGTTTCCTTTTCCCAAATAGGGATAAACTGATATGACATCGTAAATGGGGCTTAATGAAAACCCTTGAGGTTGAAGGAAGATACTGAAGTTTTTGGCATGACCATCAATTGCAGCCAATAACCAGTAAACAACTTGTGATCTCATAAAGGTGTGTTGATCTGCCAAGGCATTGATTGAGGTTTTCAAAATGCCCATCATATCTGTTATACCTGGCCCCCCATCATTCTGGTATTTCCTACCACTGAATACCCCAAGAGCTTGGCACATATCTTCTTGAGGTAAGCGTACTATGTTGTTATCTGTCAACTTGCGGTCGAAACGAGTGATCGTTAAGACTTTCTGATCGATAAATGTTTTGATTGCAATCTCGGGCACTTTAAAGCCAAGGTGGCTGAGAAAACGAAGGCAAAACCATTCATTTTCTACACTGGTTTCCAAATAGGGCTGTATCGGCAATTTAAGGATATGAGTTGTAGGTGTCGTTCCCAGCGGCTTATACCATTGCCCCTGCCAATAGGTTAATGCCGTTTTCTCTTGAACACCAGCAATGGAGATACGAAAATCCTCATCTTTCTGCATACCAAAGTTCCCCGTTCTAGCTTGTCTGAGTGTGTCAGCAATATTCTCATCATTCAGTGGTATCAGTTTCAGTTGGTTTTGAGAAGCTATATCAGGTGTCTTGCTTAAAGATAAGGCACCAACACAGTCTGCAGCAATTGTGCTCAAAAGTTCAAAAGGGCTAGTATTTTGTGCCCCTAAGCGGTTAACAATTTGTTGTCGGATTTGTGAGCTATCTGGTAAGAGATTATCAAAGTAGGCGGCCACAACATCTCCCTTATGTTCAGCCGTTTGTAAAGGCATACTCAGTGAAATCGGCCTTGATTTAGGAAAGTTTAACCAGCTAGAGTCGTACTGAAAACTTAATTGGCCTGACTGCAATGTCAGTTCACCCACTAATACCCCATTCATATAACAATAAAGTTGTTTAAATTTTGTTTTTCTGCCCATTACCAATCAATATCCGTTGAAATATAATGCGAAATAGGATTAATTTCTAATTTGAGTTCCAAAGCTGAACAAACATAAAGAATTATCCCCAAATCAACTTTACTCGGATCGTTTTCTATCACGGAAATTTTTCGTTGGGTAACGCCCACTTTCTGTGCCAATTGGGTTTGATTCCACCCCTTCCTTTTTCTCGCGTCTCTGATCACTGAACCAACATCTTTAACCAAATTAATAAGCATAATGATTTCTTATCCTGATGACTCTTTTATGTCAAATATAACATATTTTCATTTTATGTCATATACGACATAAAATAGGGCTCATTATTTGATATTCTCAAAGCGTGATGAAACAAATCTAAAGACACGAGCAGAGGATTCTGAAGATGATTAAAACTGTTGTCGCTTTCAGTTTTAATCGCAAAATAACAAGGAACGAAAATAAATTAAAAAAGGGTTAGCGTTTGATTCCACCGCTTTCTTGTTAATCTATACAGCACATGTTTTCTTAGCGGATTACCGACTGGTATTTTTGGATGTTCAAAATTTTGATGGGTATTGAGCATGTTGAGCCGTTCCATCACTGCCCATAAATGCTCAAGCTGTTGAGATTGATATTGTCGCTGAATCAAGCTGTGGGCGTGTGGTGTTAGTGGAAGTGAAAAAAAGACAGCAAAAAAGCAATCAGACAATGGTGGCAGAATTTCTGTCCAAAATCGCGGCTTATCAAAATCAATCTCCTAATGTTTTGATTTTACCCGCTTTTTTGTCGTTGGGTGGCTTTACAAAAGAAGCGCAAGAGATTTGTGATCAGAAAGGCATTGCCATAGCAGTTCGGATTATGCATTATTGAACGACATCATTTCTGTAAGACAAAGTTTTGTCAGAGGTCAAAAACCTGACAGGTTTTCAAAACCTGTCAGGTTTGGGCCATTCGGATTATGCATTATTGAACGACATCATTTGTATGTAGGGGCAAGCCCTTGTGGTTGCCCTTACAAATGGTGCTATTTATCAATGACAGAAGCTGGCCAATACACGATATGATTCGGTTCAATCAGTTCTTTTAAATGGGATAAAATCGGGGTGATTTTTTCAGGGGTATCAAAAAATTCGACTATTATGGGTAAATCTAAAGATAAGTCTACCAAATGGGCTGAATGGATTTTTCCTGATTGTCCAAATCCGCTAATGCCTCGTAGTACGGTGACACCGCTGACTTGGCTGTCGTCGTGCAAGTACGTTAATAACTTTTTCAATCGTTGCCCTTTCCCTTCGTTGAGGTAGACTCGTACCATTGTGATCGATTTCATAATTGTCTTGCCAATTGCATACCTAACCAAGTGGCTGATAAACACACTACAACACTGATAAAGATATTCAATAAGGCTTTAGTGTGTTCGCCGGCCGTTAAGAGGTTCAGTGTTTCCAGAGAAAAGGTGGAAAAGGTGGTAAACGCGCCTAATAAACCGACCAATATAGCGGCTCGCCATTCAACACTGGTAAAGTGTTCTAGCATGAAGGTGTATAAAAATCCCATCAGTAAACACCCTAATACATTGACAACTAAGGTGCCATAAGGAAATTCACTGCCGAAAAGGCTGTAGATGCTTGTCGATATCCAAAAACGCAGTACAGCCCCTATGGCACCGCCTGCGGCAATAGCAAGTATACGCATCATTTGTGGTCAGTTCGATTGTTTTAGTAGGGGCAATCCCTTGTGGTTGCCCATTCATTGTAGGGGCAATCCCTTGTGGTTGCCCATTCATTGTAGGGGCAATCCCTTGTGGTTGCCCATTCATTGTAGGGGCAATCCCTTGTGGTTGC
>QNEL01000226.1 GCA_003645185.1 Candidatus Parabeggiatoa sp. nov. 3 | reverse complement strand
CTTTCGAAAAGTTGGATAGTAAAAAGTTAGTCGAAAAATTGAGAGAAAACAGATTGAATCATAAGAGTGATGAAGCGTAAGTAATTGGGTGATGGTGGGCAGCAAAAAGACGCTACCCACCCTACGAAGACGGTACTTTCATTAAATGTTACCAACAAAATGGTTAGGGATAACTCTTTAGTTTGCATAAGTCACTAATGATAAGGCACACTCAAAGTATGCACGGCTTCAATAAATGCGTTCACATGTTCAGGCTCAATATTCGGATGAATACCATGCCCCAAATTAAAAACATGCCCATTGCCTTTGCCAAAGCTGGCTAAAATGGTTGCGACTTCTTCACGAATACGTTTTGGCGAAGCGTATAAAATACAGGGATCCATATTACCTTGCAATGCAACTTGTGAGCCGACGCGCTTGCGTGCCATGCTGATTGGCAGTTTCCAATCTAAACCCAGCGCATCACAGCCTGTCGCAGCAATCTGTTCTAACCATTCATTACCGTCTTTAGTAAATAAAATCACTGGGATGCGTTGCCCTTCATATTCACGGCTAAGCCCTTCTACAATTTGCTGCATATAATGTAATGAAAATTGAAGATAATCGCGTGTGCTAAGAATACCGCCCCACGTATCAAAAATCATCACGGCCTGTGCGCCGGCCGCAATTTGTGCATTCAAATAAGCCGTCACAGCTTGCGCTAATTTATCTAACAAGGTATGCATCACTTGTGGCTGTTCAAACATCAAGCCTTTGATTTTACTAAAATTTTTAGTTGTACCGCCTTCAACCATATACGTTGCGAGTGTCCAAGGGCTGCCTGAAAAGCCAATCAGTGGCACTTGCCCCGCCAATTCACGTCGAATCAAACTAACGGCATCCATCACATAACGCAGCGCGTCATTGGGATCAGGTACGCCTAATTTATTGATATCGGCTTGAGTACGCACTGGACGTTCAAAACACGGCCCTTCCCCTTCACTAAAATATAAACCCAATCCCATCGCATCAGGAATCGTCAAGATATCTGAAAAGAGAATAGCCGCATCCAGTGAAAATCTTGCCAAAGGTTGCAAAGTCACTTCACAAGCTAACTCAGGCGTTTGACATAGCGTCATAAAATCTTTAGCGCGTCTCCTCGTTTCACGGTATTCGGGCAAATAACGCCCAGCTTGACGCATCATCCACACAGGTGTCACATCAACAGATTGACGTTGCAAAGCACGTAAAAAACGGTCATTTTTCATGAGTAATGGTAAAGGCGTTCAGGATTGGCGGCAAAACGGTTTTGTATATAAAAACGGTTTAACCGCGAAAAGAATTGATGGTAAAGGTTGGCATGTAGGGGCAATCCCTTGTGGTTGCCCTTTTGAAATTGGCCGCAAATGTTGTTCAAACGTTCAATCATTATAGTAGAGGCAATCCTTTGTGGTTGCCCTTTTGGCATTGGTGGCATGTAGGGGCAATCCCTTGTGGTTGCCCTTTTGCCGTAATGATCTAGAAATACTATAAATTCATCATTCACACTTGTTTTTCAGCACTGCTCGTTTTCAACGGCATTTCGTCAAAGGGTTCAGAATCGGTATCATTTTTCAAAGCTTTACGTTTTCTTAGCCAAAAAAATGTCGTCAAAAACGCAATGATAACCACCGTGGCAATTGACACAAAGAGATAAATAGAACTTAACAGATTATCATTAACCGATTCGTCAGCATGAGAAACTGAAGTCGTTGGCATCGTGTTAGCTTGCTCTGCAATAGGCGAAGGCCTCGCTATTGGCGCAGTGGCAGAAACAGTAGACGTATTAGCATTTTCCGTTAGCGTTTCACTGGGCACTGATAAAAGCGGTTTAGTCTCTTGTTCAGTGGTTGTCAATTCTGCAGGCGTTTCAGGCTCCTCAATCTCAGGGCACACAATTGGGTTATCGCGGCGAACTTGCCATTCTTCAGTTTGTCGATTAAATTCTTTAATCGCTTCAGCCCGATTCAGGGCTTGCATTTCTGACGATGACGGAATGCGTAATGTCTCACCGATTTTCAAAGAATTTATATTGCACGAGACACTAAACGCTTGAGGATTCGCTTTATGCAAAGCTAAAATAGCTTGATATCGATTAACAGAAGACGGGCTCACTTTAGCTGCAATATTCCAAAGCATCTCACCCTGTTGAATGGGGCCATAAGTATGCACCGTTTCTTGGGCAGACACATAACTGATCAGGCCCATATAAATATAACAGGCTAAAAACAAAAAGAATTTTGGCATACTTAACTCCTATTTATAGACGCTTATATTTGGCAATTCTAACATATTCAAAATGTAAACCGTTATCATAAATCAAAACGTAGGGTGGGTAACGTGGTTGCCCACCATTTAAGCTTAGCGTCTTTAGCGTTTATATTTTTTATCATACAAAAGTCGCTAAACTTATTCATAACGCAAGAGACGCAAGAGACGCAAGAGACGCAATATGCAAAAGACATTTAATCTGTTAGATATTGATTTGGATTTCTTCGTAAACGAAATATTTTTTGATGCAAAGACAGACAGCACGGCTCGGGTTACCGGAGAGACTTATCAACCTTGGTCAATCGATCAAACCATTGAGTTTTTAGAACATCATTGTTTATTGAACCCCAAACAAAAAATCAAAGGGGCTTATTTTGTTCATCATCATAGTGTATTTGACTATTTGAGAGAGATCGTTTTAGAACATGAAAACGATGACGTACAATTCAATATCGATCATATTGATGGACATGCCGATTTAGGATCGGGTGATGAGGGTTATCTTTATATTTGTTCCGAATTAATTCACCAGCCCGTTAAGCAACGCTATTATCCACAGCCTAAGGATCTTCATCAGAGATTAAGTCCGGGCAATTTTCTGGCTTACGCGCTGGCTTGTCGTTGGGTGAAGTCATTGAATTATATTATCCATCCAGATAAAGGCAATGATGTTGTCTCCATTCACTGCAAAGATTATGAAGACAACAGTGGTTTTCTTCAATTAAAAGGTTTTTCTAAAACGCATTTAGATGAAATGAATAAAATCTTTGATGGGTTACCTTATGAGAAAGCATTGGCCGTATTGAAAAAACAAATCCCCCTGTTCTTAGAACCTCAAGTGCCCTTTAAGATGATTCCTTCTGATGATTTCTTTGCAAGCGATTCTTATGATTATATCTGTCTCACTCAATCACCAGCTTTTACACCCAAAGCTTCCGACGAATTAATACCCTTGATTATGAAATACATTGAAATACATACTGAAATTCCCCTCATTCCCTAAGCTAAAAAAATTCATTATGTTTCACATAAGGCTATTTTACTGAATGTCGGCTCAATATATAATCCAATGACTTTGACGATTAACGTCGATATACAGCTTTTTAAAGGCGTTGAAGTCGTTGCGGATGCTAATTTGTTGCCCTTTCCTCCCGGCAGTTTTCAAAAAATCTTTTCTCATAATCCGTTTGATTATAGCGTTTCCCGATTGAATGAAGTACAAATTATTTAGACTGAAAAATTTATTTTGCGGTTTTTTTGGAGTGCAAAATTTATTTTGCGGCTTTTTTGGAGTGCAAAATTTATTTTGCGGCTTTTTTGGAGTGCAAAATTTATTTTGCGGTTCAATTTTCAGGGTATAACTGTACTTTACTCAATCGGGAAACGCTATATAACCCAGTTTCTAAAGAAATTGCTGAGATACTGGAGAAAGAGGGAACATTAATTGTAACTGGGCAACCAAGAAATCAGTTTATAAAAGACATCCTTGATATGTCGTCGGAGGAATTACTGACTTTAGGACTTGAATTTATGGAAAAAGGCCCAGCTCCACCATCACTCATTGTGGGCGTGCCCAAAACAACCACGGGTAAACTATTGAGTACAAAAGTGATGATTCAAGTGATATATAGGAAAATAAAATGACTTACCAATTGGATATAACTGCAAACCGATTTGATTTTATAGATTTTTCTGAAGCTTCAGCCTTTATCAATTTAATGCCAATCTTAGAAACCACGGTAGAATTGAATTTTTGGGGAGTCACATTATTGACTTCAAAACAGCGGAGAAAACCTTTAGATTTACAGGGTATTAATCTTGAACAACCAAATAGCAATATTTATGTCGCTGGATGGTCAAAGGTAACTTTTCTTGAAGTAGTAGGTGGCGAAGTAAGAGTAGAGCTTTATGACCCGGATTGTCCCGACACTTTCTTGAAAAAGAATAATGGTAAGCATGTCATTCTCCAGAATCGTTGGCATTTTAAGCCAGATGATTCTATTTTTATTTATGAATTGGATTGTACCGCTGACTGGCCAGCGGGTGCTTGCTATTTAGCCTTGGCCTCAAAAGGGCCTGCCCAGTTTACGTTTGAGGTTTCGGATTGTATATCGGCTCGACAATTTGTGTTAAATCCCCAAAAGTATAGCAAGCTAGGCTGGAAAGAGGCACACCGAAAAGTTTCCGCGAGAAATGTCGCTCTCTGTGAAACCGGTTAATTACCTATAGATGTTAATATCAGTAAAACTCAAAACTGGCGTGAACAGTAGCTGTTCATTATTTCACATTTCACGCTAAAGTTTCGCTCGCGAAACTTTAGCGTGAAATATAGTTTTGTTCACAAATTCAGACGTTCATAGTTTTATAGTTGGCCTTGGGCAACTTGGGCAACTTATAAACTGATTAAAGCATGGCACGATTTATCGCGGCCGACTTCATAACAATATGTTATCGCGCCAAGCGAAGCAACGGGTAGGATAAATAAAAAAAGCCCCTTGTCACGAACCTTCGGTATGCTTCGCTAGACTTGGGGCTTTGTAGTAGAGGCACGCGCCTCTAATAAGTAGGCTTATCATCAGTCTTATTCTCAGGGGTTAGTTAAATGAATGATATTGTTGCCGAAGCTACGCCAGACAACACAATTGGAAGTGAATAACGCGGTATGTCTTTACAAATTCAAATCAATTTCTATCATTGGACATAAAAAAAGTCCCTGAGTTCAATAACTGAGGGACTTTGTTTACTTTATAGACACAAATCCATGAGCAAGTGACTTTCTACTCACTAACGCATACTGTCCCAAAAAGGGGTTGCATACGGATCCTATGCTCGCCTAAATAGGCCAATTCATTCACCACTCACCGATGTCATGCCTAAAATCCTAACGGGCCTTTTTTCGATGAAAGCATTTCTTGTTTTTCAAGTGATGAAAGATTGTCAAAATAACCGTTTCCGTCTTCAAACCATTTTTTAGCTTCTTCATAAGTGGGTTAAGGCGGGGCTTTTTTGACCAACACACTTTTCAACATTATCCAAATCATAACAAGAAATGGCATCGCAAGGATGAAGACAAAAATTAACAGATATAGCGGAAGGACTTTCTCCCAAACTGTCGTATCGGTGACTGAGGTTGAATCGACAATTGAGGCTCTGACTCTGATACGATAATCCGTTTCAGTTTTTAAAAAAGAGTCATTTTAGAGGCGAGGCAAAAGTGGGGGATATTGCTGAATCATTTGATAGGTTAAATGGCCAAGCTTGGCGCGGCATAGTGACTGGCATCCAACACGGACTTAATGGAAATGGGGAATTGATCACAGAACAAACGCTATTGAAAAACCATGAATCCACTTAAACGATTAATGAATAAGCTAAATCCTGAATCTGGGACAAAGGGGGTAGTGATTTAAACAGACACGAATTTTGTGGATATTGCTTTTGATGGGGTCACAAAATCTTATCCAAAATCAGAAATTGCCAACGATCTCCAAGTGGGTGATCGCGTTATAGAACGTGAAGGACGATTATTTAAATCACCTTATGTTGATAAGCTTTCCGTTTTCGAGGTATAATCAGTTTCCAAAAAAAAGCCCCTTGGCGCGAAGGCCAAGAGGCTCTTTTTTAGACTCAACTACTTACAACGATATTGGGGTCAAAGCTGCCCCCATTACGAACGACTTCATCGAAAAAGTACAACTCCATCTTGTGCATGGCCCATTTAAACTTGAGTGATTCATCGTAAATCACATCAAGCGATTTGGTAGAGTTTTCAATTTCTTGGTAGGCAATTTGTTGATAATGAAACAAGTTGCTCACTTGTTTGATCTCATCAACGGTTTTGATCGGCAAAGCGTACACAAAAAAACTCGGCAACAGCACGGGAGGTAGTCGTCACTTTACCATCGACGATTTTAAGAAAGGGTTGTTTCATAATCATGCCGCACCCCCCAGAATTAACCGCAACTCCGGCTTTTTATCGAGGTGAGCTTGCACAAGCCCCATCAGTTCGTCAAACAGTTCCGCATTATCAAAAAAGTGCGGCTGAGTTTCTTTGGGATTCTGGGGTGATATGAGGTTTTTGCCAAACCGAAACCCAGCTTCTATCAAGCTTTTGAACTTCTTGATTTTACCTTCTGTCTTCGTGGACGGGCGGGTTTTGACTTCCAATAACCCCAATTCGAGCAACGCTTCATTGACCCGCCGCGCTGACAAGTCATAAGCATGTTCTTTCAACAAAACGGTCAAGGCCTTGGTTGACCCTTCGTCAACGTAGCCCTGCAAAAACTTTGGCGATAGACCATGCGACTCGCAGATTTGGCGCGTCATCAATAATTTGCTGCTCTCGTCCATCCGCAACAAAGCGGCTGCTTGGGTAGCCACGACAAACTCAAGTTCAACTTGCTCTTTCAGGGCAAAGGACGTGGGCGCGGTTTGTGGGTCTTGGGCAAACTGATTTTGCATCAAATTAAAGGCTTGGATGTAGGCCTCTTTAAACAGGGCCGCCTTCTTGCCCCGATAACCCATCACGAGGAATACAAAACCGTCCTTCGTCACCTCGTACATGGGTCGAAATTCGCCTTTGTCGTCTGTGTATTTAACGCCCTCAAAATTGAGGGCGTTAAATTCTCTAGAACAATCAAGGGATTGGATATCACGCAAGACATTATCGTGCCGCTTATCAAAGTACTTTGCGATTTGTAAACTTGTGGTTTTTACCACGCCGTCTTTCGCAGTTAAAACATGCTTTGATATCAAAGTTTGAGCAACTTTATTGACATCAGGGGTCATCGATTGTGATAAATTGATATCACTCATGGCAATTCTCTCCTTTTTCAGAGATGGTTATGACGATGGTGAGCGAGGCTGTTAAAAGCCTCGGCGCACCGGTTAATTTTTAAAGAACATTAGCACAATCAGTTGATTATCCACTCACACCGCGAGGAGGCAGTGCTGTGTGAGCATTGGCACGTCCGTGCGCCGTAATTAGCTATTCGCTAAAATTTTTTTGATTTCTTCAATTCGATCTTTGAAATCACTTACATTGTCCAATACCACTGCAATTTTGTAAGCTTCTTCCCTGATAACAGTAGGGACATGCAAAGTTGTCATTTTGCCGCGTCCACCATTTACCCATACAGGTTTTTTTCTTTTATGACTTCTAACAACTGCATATTTATCCATATCATAATTGCTTAATTTAATTTAATGTTAGCTAAAGATGGAGTTAGCTAACAAACGTCGCGCATTATCCCCAAGCCAAAATACTTTATCAAGCATTTTTTTGCTTTGTATTGGGAATTAATAATTAAAAAAAACGCAAAAGACGCAAAAGGCGCAAAAGACGCGAGAGAAGCCCAACATTAATCCGTTCATTGCCCTAATCAGTTGTAGGTTAAGCTTGGCTTGGTTAAGCAGGGCTTCCATCTCATAAAAGGCTTCGAGATACGCCTCTTTGAGGCGCACTGTTTTTTTACCCTTAAAAATAAGCGTCAACATGCCAAATCCCTTACTGGTCATGACGTATTGACGTTTGTTGACTTCGATACCCCTATCCACAATCGTGTATAGAGTAGACTCAAAATT
Organism: Candidatus Parabeggiatoa sp. nov. 3; assembly: GCA_003645185.1. Taxonomy (GTDB): domain Bacteria; phylum Pseudomonadota; class Gammaproteobacteria; order Beggiatoales; family Beggiatoaceae; genus Parabeggiatoa. The sequence goes on along the minus strand of QNEL01000226.1, from coordinate 4,350 downwards.
GAGCTTGAAGAAATCTTTAGAAGCTTCTGGCAAGATAACTTTCCTAATATCGGCCGAAACAGCTTTATGCCGTACACAAAAAAACTCGGCAACAGCACGGGAGGTAGTCGTCACTTTACCATCGACGATTTTAAGAAAGGGTTGTTTCATAATCATGCCGCACCTCCTTGAATCAACCGCAATGTGGGTTTTTGGAGGTGAGCTTGCACAAGACTCATCATCTCATCAAACAACTCTTCGTTATCGAAAAAGTGCGGTTGTGTCTCTTTCGGGTTTTGGGGTGAAATCAAATTTTTCCCAAAGCGGAGACCCTCATCGGTCAAGCTTTTGAACTTCTTGATTTTGCCCTCCGTTTTCGTGGACGGTCTAGTGCGAACTTCCAATAACTCCAAATCAAGCAAGGTTTCGTTGACTTTGCGCGCTGACAGATCATAGGCGTGTTCTTTAAGCAACACGGTCAAGGCCTTCGTAGACATTTCGTCAACGTAGCCCGGCAAAAACTTTGGCGATAGACCATGCGACTCGCAGATTTGGCGCGTCATCAATAATTTGCTGCTCTCGTCCATCCGCAACAGGGCGGCTGCTTGGGTAGCCACGACAAACTCAAGCTCGACTTGTTCTTTCAGGGCAAAGGATGATGTTGTGGGCGTGGGGTCGGGTGCTGTTGCCGGCGCGTTTTTGTCGCGCCAATGGTCATAGAGAACTTGGAAGCATTCCTCTTGGTAACGGACCACCGCGTCCCGAATCTCTACATTGACTTTGGCCGGGTTGATACTGAAAAGCCAGCCATTTAACTTGCGGAGTGGGATGCACAACATTTCACGGTTTTTGCCGTCGTTGGCAACTGTGTACATATGTACACAGTTGAATTTATCCTTGTTTTCATTGAGTTTTTTGGCTTGGCGTGACCATTCTAATCCGATCCCTTCGACGATCTGCCGTATGGCCACATAGCACTCGCTATTGAAATCAACAGCAATTAACTCTTGCTCGTAGAAAAACACTGTTTGCGTTTGTGCTAACGTATTCATGGCTTGGCCGTTGAACTCTCGTTCAACATAGCTTGACGGATATGATATTTTATTATCACTCACGGGCTTTTCTCCTCTAGAGAATAAAGTTTGCGGAGAAGGTGGCCAAGGCTGTATAAAGCACTTGGCACACCGGTTAGTTTTTAAAAGAACATGTATTTACTTATTTTCTAAATCCTTGACCATTATATCCCTTATCTCTTTAAGGGCTTCATCAATGGTTAAAGACTTGGTTAACACTTTTACATATGTTTCAGCGAATTCTCGCGTTGGTCTTTTTGCCAACATAGGAACGGAGACAGTAGACATATTGCCCCGCCCTCCTATGCCAGAGGGCCAAACTGTAGGTTTGGGGCCACCAGCAAAAGGATTTTTTTCTGTTCGCTCATGATAACCTTTTGCCATTTTTAATAAAAACAATAATAGTTAGAAACAAACGTCGCGCATTATCCACAAGCCAAAATACTTTGTCAAGCATTTTTTTGCTTTGTATTGGGAATTAATAATTAAAAAAAACGCAAAAGACGCAAAAGGCGCAAAAGACGCGAGAGAAGCCCAACATTAATCCGTTCATTCCCCGGAGCCAAAGTACTATATGCATTGGAAATTAATGATTAATAATTAACATACCTTCGTGAGATTTTATCTCACGCCAAGACGCAAAGTGCAATATAATAACTGATAACTGTATTTAGGCTAAAAAATCGTGACTTGTTGTGAACTCAATTGATTTATTTTAAAATGCGTACCACTTTTTAAAGCAGTGAATTTTTAACCCAAATATAAGGGAACTTGATAATGGCAACTGAAACATCTAAAACTAAAGCTTACAAAGAAGTGGGTATGTTTGCAGCAGGGGGCGCAGCGGCAGGCGCTGGCACTTCGGCTACGCTAGGCGGTATGGGATTAGCCGTTGGTGGAACGGCGATTGGGATTGGCATGACACCCGTAGTGGTCGCGGGTACAGTGGTGGGCTTAGCCGCTTTTGGTCTCAAAAAAGCATTTTGGGATAATCGAGAGAAAGCATCGGATAAAGAAGATAAAGAATAATGGCTAACGCTTGGCAACGTTTAGTACGCGGTTTTGTTAGGGCGCAAATTGACAAGATCAATGCCAAAAAAAATCCTCACAAACCACCGCGACCCTTAACAAAGTCTAACAAACGCATTCCTATCCCTAAATCGGTTCGCTACACCGTTTTACATCGTGATCATTATCAGTGTGTAGCTTGTGGTCGCAAAGCGGCGCAAGTTGAACTTGAAATCGATCATATTGTGCCCGTCTCTAAAGGCGGTACCAATGATCTGAATAATTTACAAACCTTGTGCAAAGAATGTAATCGCGGCAAAGCCGCACGAATTTTTTGACATGACTGAAACCACTTACAAAATCAAACAACGTGGGCGACCTAGAAGTCCCACTAAACGCATACCTATACCATTGGTTTTGGTACCCGCTGTGGAAGAAATGATTCAAGTCTATCGCAAAGCTTTGAAGATAGCACGCATGACGGAAAAATAACATGGATTTAATAGACGAATTAAAAACCCTTGCTTCCAAAGTGTCGAAACAAAAAGACACGCTACAAACTGAAGAAGCCACTAAAAATGCCTTCGTCATGCCCTTTATTAGCGCATTGGGGTATAACGTTTTTGATCCAGACGAAGTCACCCCAGAATTGACCGCAGACATTGGCATCAAAAAAGGCGAAAAGGTTGATTACGCCATCTTAAAAGACGGCAACCCCATCATCTTGTTTGAATGCAAATGGTGCGGTATCAACTTAGATAAACAACATAAATCTCAACTTTATCGCTATTTTAGCGTTACAGAAGCACGGTTTGCCGTCTTGACGAATGGCATCATTTATCGTTTTTACACCGACATTGAAGAACCAAACAAAATGGACTCCAAAGCTTTCATGGAGTTTAATCTCTTGAACGTTACTGAGCAAGCCGTTGAGGACTTAAAGAAATTCGGCAAGTCTTTCTTCAACGTAAACGACACCTTAACGGCCGCAAGCGAACTCAAATACACCAGAGAAATCAAATTGATTTTGGCAGAGCAGTTAGTCAAACCGACAGACGAATTTGTCAAATTGTTCGCCTCACAAATTTACAGCGGCAAAGTCACTCAAAATGTCAGAGAGCAGTTTTCCACTTTAGTGCTTCGCGCCTTTCATCAATTTATTAATGAAAAAATCAACGAACGTCTGAAATATGCCCTACTGACTGAAGAATCGCACCCCACCACCGAATCGGCTTTGCTTGAAAGCCTTCAAAACGGTACGCTCAGTCCGCTTGAAGAAGCGAAAACCTATCAAGTTTTACTCGACAAAGGCAATACAATTGAAGAACTCGCCAATAAACTCGGACTCAAACAAGCCTGGCGAATCACAGAGCGAACCAACCTACTGAATTTAAAGCCTGAATATCAGGCCATGATTGGAAAAGACTTGACGAATAGCCAAGCCTCAGAGATGGCGCGTTTACCAAAAGACAAACAAGATGTTTTGTTTAAACAGATTAAAACGGGCGACATTGACACTTACAACAAACTTCGAGAACAAGCGAATGAACTGTTAGCGTCTGTTCCACAAAAACCGACTCGGGAAGAACGGATCGTCACAACCCCTGAAGAAATTGAAGGCCACAAGATTGTTCAAGACATCTTAAAAGAACTGATTGAACCAAACCGCGTTGTGATGCGCGACACCATTACCTACTGCGGCATTCTTTTTGACGACAACAACCGCAAGCCCATTTGCCGGCTTTATTTCAACAATCCCAAACGAAAACAACTGGCCCTTTTGGACGAACAGAAAAATGAAGAAAAGGTGCTCATTGACGAATTAGACGATATTCGTCAACATGCCGATAAGTTAAAATTTAGCGTCATGTATTATCTTTCCTCTACCATGTCAAAGCAATAATGCTGAGTATTACTCAATACAACAATTCTATCACCCCCTCACCATCTTACTTCCCACCTCCCCCATTCTTTTGGATTTAAAATCCAATATAACCAACATTTCAGGGATATCAGTCTCTCTTTCTAACATTCCAATCACGAAATCCCTTATTTTGATCCCCCTTGCCCTGGCTGCCAAAGCCAGGGCTTGTCTTAGCTTGAATGGCACGTTTATTTTAGCGATTGGCATCTATCCGTAATTTTCTCATTTAAATAACTCATCTAAGTCATCAACTTCTACCCATTGCCCCCTATCAAATTCCGCTTTAGCTTGTTCTAGCCTTAGCGCGTTTGCAGGAGAAGAAAGTAAATAGGCCGTTTCATCGTCAACTTCTGGTTTTAATTCGCT
>QNEL01000225.1 GCA_003645185.1 Candidatus Parabeggiatoa sp. nov. 3 | reverse complement strand
TATATTTAAAAAAACAGAAAGGGGGCAACCACAAGGGATTGCCCCTACGAACCGCCCGTAGGGGCAATCCCTTGTGGTTGCCCTTGGTTGTAAAATACCTGTTTATTTGTGCTTCAGTACTTAAGTATAAACTCCGCATACAAATCATGCTCTTCCGCTTCTGTTATCGTCACTTCAACAAAATCGCCAGGCATTAAATCCACAGTTTCTTTCACTTCGATGATGACACTGCCATCTATCTCTGGCGCTTCAGCCGCGCTTCGGGCATAAACGGCCTCCGATGTGACTTCATCTACCAATACCGTCATATTTTGGCCTACCTTTTCCTGAAGTTTTTCTGCACTGATGGCGCTTTGCAGTGTCATAAAACGGGCTAAACGTTCTTCCTTAATCTCTTCATGTACAGCACCGGGCAACGCATTCGCGGTTGCACCTTCTATCGGTGAATAAGCGAAAGCGCCTACTCGATCTAAACGCGCTGCTTGAATAAAGGCTAATAATTGTTCAAAGTCTTGCTCTGTTTCTCCGGGAAAACCGACAATAAAAGTGCTACGCAGTGTGATATCGGGGCAAATGGCTCGCCAATGGGCAATACGATTTAACATCTTTTCACTATCCGCCGGGCGACGCATCGCTTTCAGAATGCCTGGACTGGCATGTTGCAAGGGCACATCCAAATAGGGCAGTATCCAACCCTCTGCCATCAATTCCACTACTTGATCAACATGAGGATAAGGATAAACATAATGTAACCGTATCCACGCGCCGAGTTCTCCTAAATGGCGAGCCAATTCAACAATCCGCGTTTTAAGCGGACGGCCTTGCCAAAAGTCTAAGCGGTATTGGATATCAACACCATAAGCGGCCGTATCTTGAGAGACAATCAGCAATTCGCGCACACCTGCTTCGACAAGATGCTCGGCTTCATCTAATACTTTACCAATAGGCCGACTGACTAAAGGCCCTCGTAATGTAGGGATAATACAAAAACGACACTTTTGATTACAGCCTTCGGCGATTTTTAAATAAGCATAATGACGGGGTGTCAGTTTAATGCCCCCAGGCGGCACTAAATCGGTATACGGATCATGTTGGGGTGGCAATTGGGCATGAATCTCGGCCATCACTTCTTCCAAGGCATTCGGGCCTGTCACCGCTAATACTGCTGGAAAGGTTTTTTTGACAATATCGCCAGATGCCCCTAGACAACCGGTAACAATCACTTTACCATTTTCAGCCAACGCCTCACCAATCGCATCCAAAGACTCCGCTACGGCTTCATCAATAAAACCGCAGGTATTCACGACAACCAAATCAGCCTCTTCATAATGGGGCGTGATAAAATATTCTTCTGCACGTAACTGAGTCAGAATGCGTTCTGAATCCACGGTGGCTTTAGGGCAACCAAGGGAAATAAAACCGATTTTTGGGAGGCTGTGATTCATAGTTGTTATATTAAGTTTAACCGAGCATGAGCTAAAGTGTTAATTTATCACGGGCCGCTTTTGCGCGGGAGAATGTATTTTCAATCTCTTGGCTATCCTCTTGCCGAATCGCGTCAGCCAGTTGGGCGAGGTTGGTATTAAAACGATCTAATACTTTAAGAATAGCCTCCCGATTGGCGAGAGTGATGTCATGCCACATACGCGGTTCACTTGACGCAATACGGGTAAAATCTCGAAATCCGCCAGCTGCATATTGAAAGAGTTCAGATCGTTCTGCCATTTGAGCCAAGGTATCGACTAGGCTATAGGCTAATAAATGGGGTAAATGACTGGTTGCCGCCAACACTTCATCATGATATTCAACTGACATATCAACGACTTCGGCCTTTGTCAGCTTCCACATTGTTTTGATTTTGGCATGAGCAGTCGAATCGGTTTCTGGTAATGGGGTAAGTATGACGCGATGATTTTCAAACAATTCTGCGAATGAAGCGGCTACGCCGTTTTTTTCAGTGCCCGCGATGGGATGGCCGGGCACAAATCGAGGTAAATGTTGTCCTAAATGTTGTCGTGCATCGGCAACAACAGTGGCTTTAGCACTACCGACATCGGTGATGATGGCTTGTGGAGACAGCGCGTCGCGTATAGCGGCAAATAGATCAGCCATAGCACCAAGTGGTACGGCAACGACAACCCTATCAGCGTCTTTGACAGCAACTGCGGGGTTGGTGTCATAACGATCAATGACACCCAGTTCAATAGCGTGTTGTAAATTGGCGGTATTGCGTCCACAACCGACGATTTCGCCACAAGCCCCAGCCCGTTTCAGGGCACGGGCGAGCGATCCGCCGATCAGGCCAACACCGATAATCGTAAGGCGTTCAATAAACATATAGAGGCGTGATCTGAAAATGGGTTGATTATAACTTTTTTTTGTTCCAACTTGAGTTTGAAAAGGAGTTCAAACTACAAATTTGATTTTCGTTACATTATGGAACGAAAATTGACTTTTTCCAACACAGAGTTCACAGAGTTGCACAGAGTTGCACAGAGTCTAAAAATATCCATTTTATCAATTAAGACAGCTAAAACTCTGTGAAACTCTGTGTTTCTCTGTGTTCTCTATTCGAGGTTCAAGTTTTTGCGCGCAAAAACTTGAACCTCGAATGTTGAAAAAATCTGATAACTGATAACTGTCAAGAATTAGGATCAATTCCCATTTCTTGGAGCATTTTGGCCAATTTGTCGGCGCGTTGCCGTTCTTGTTCGGCTTGCCGTGTCGCGAGATCGGCGCGTTGCAGCTCTTGTTCGGCTTGTTGCGTTGCCATTTTGGCTTTTTGTTGTGCCCTTTCTTTTTGGCGTAGCATTAACTTGTTTTTTTCAAGGGGTGTTTTGAATCGCTTACCTTTTTCATCATACCAGTACAGCCATTCGCGTCGCCTGTTTTTATAAACACCCATTGCACGTCCAATTCCCAAGCCGATTTCTGGCATCCAACAAGGTTCATCCCATTGACGCATATAATCAACATCAACTAAACGATACACTTCAAAGGGATCATGCTGGTGACGCTGAGCATATTGAGGATTATAAATGACATAATATAACACCCCCAGCTTGGCATAAATCGTCATTTTATCATCGTATTCGTGTCCATAAGTTTCGGAGACGACTTCTAAAACTAATTTAGGGACAATATTATTTTCTTCCCAAACCACATCACTTTTTCGGCCGTGTGGCGCTTTCCACATTTTCACCTATAAACTGAGAAAACCATCCGGTACAATAGGCACTCTAGGATTCTCGCCAGTCTGGTGATAAATACCCATATTGATGCCAAAAAACCAATCGGTTCTTTCATTCCAGTATTCATCTAAGCTATCATCCAATAAATGAGGTATTAATGTTTGTAATTCATTGTCCACGGGCTTGTCAGAAGAACTTGGTAATTCATCGCCACTTGGCAAACGAACAGCTAATGTTTGTGGCTGTTGCCTTTGCCACCGGGAAGAGTCATATGATGGGGTTCTTTCAAGAGCGAGCATTTCTGACATGTTATTTTTCTCTCTCTGTGAATGTCGCGAATTTCAGATATAGTCTGTAATGGTATACAATGCTGATAAAAAAATCAGCATCAATCATAATAATCAGTGCAATCAGCGTTCTATATGATTTTTGATAGAACACAGATAAGACTGATTAAACTGATTAACGCAGATCAACCAATCAGCGCAAATCAGGACAAATCAGTACAATCAGCGTTCTATCACAAATGACTACCGTTTTACCGCAATCCCTCCAACACATCCTCAGTAAACGGATTGTCACCCTTTTTAAGCGCCTCTAGCCAAGCTTGCCTTTTTGATTTCCAATCGTCATCATCAGAGGTTTCAATAGCAAATTGAAAATCCTCAATCGCCCCTTGAATATTGCCCGTAAAAGCCCTTGCCAAAGCACGACTATCTCGAATACTCGCTGTTTCAGGGGAAAGTTCTACCGCTTTTTCACAAGCCGCCATCACCTTGGCGGCATGTCCATACACACTCCCATATCGACAAAGGCTATTCCATTGCCAATCCGAAATCTCCAAATTCGCATCCACCTGCTGTGCTTGTTGATAGTGGGCAATGGCCTTTTCGATTTGGCCTTTTTTGGCTAACTGTTGTCCTTGTTTAACTAACGCTGTGGCAAAAAGCTTTTTAGCTTTGATTTCTGGCTCAAAAGTTAAAGTTGAATCCAATGCCTGTGCGGCTTTAAACTTGGTTATCGCGTCTTCAAGCTGCCCTGCTTGTGCCAGCTCTTCTCCCTGTTTAAGCCATGCGATCCCTTGTGCTTTATTTGCGGGATCAAAGTTTAAGTGGGTATCTATTGCCAGTGCTTTTTTAAACTGGGTCGTTGCTTCTTCAAGCAGCCCTTCTCTCGCAAGTTCGGTTCCATTTTCTATGATGTTCTGGGCTGCCTGTTGTGCCAGTGCTATCGCATAGTTTTCTGGTTTATCAAGTTTGAAGCGAGAATCGACTGTCGTGGCCTCGGTAAACTTGACAACAGCATCCTGAATTTTTCCCTGTTGAGCTAATGCTTTTCCTTTCTCTAGGTAAGCCTTCGCCGCAATCCTTCTGGCTTTATCGCTTGGATCAAATTTAAAGCAAGGTGCTTGAAGTTGAGCGCCTTGAAATGCATCGATAGCAGCTTGAATCTTACCCGTTTTGGCCAATTGTTCCCCATTTTCAATCAACTGCCAACTGGGATCATCCGATAAGAAAAACTCTTCTCGTTGTTTAGGCGTTAAGCAACGCGGCACCCTTTTTGTTGCCTCATCAATGAGTTTTTGGGTAGACAACACCGGCCACAGGCGGGCCGTCTTATCCCGACTTGCGGTTGCCAGCCGGCCGCCATCTGGACTAAAGGCGGCGTGCCAAACAGAAGATTCATGCCCCCGGAGAGTTTGAATCAGTTTGCCGCTTTTAACGTCCCACAGGCGGGCCGTCAGATCAGATGATGCGGTTGCCAGCCGGCCGCCATCTGGACTAAAGGCGGCGTGCCTGACCCAATCTGTATGCCCCCGGAGAGTTTGAATCAGTTTGCCGCTTTTAACGTCCCACAGGCGGGCCGTCTTATCCCGACTTGCGGTTGCCAGCCGGCCGCCATCTGGACTAAAGGCGGCGTGCAAAACATAATCATGCCCCCGGAGAGTTTGAATCAGTTTGCCGCTTGGCACTGCCCACAGGCGGGCCGTATTATCATCAGATGCGGTTGCCAGCCGGCCGCCATCTGGACTAAAGGCGGCGTTCCTGACCCAATCTGTATGCCCCCGGAGAGTTTGAATCAGTTTGCCGCTTGGCACTGCCCACAGGCGGGCCGTCTGATCAGATGATGCGGTTGCCAGCCGGCCGCCATCTGGACTAAAGGCGGCGTGCCTGACAATATCGGTATGCCCCCGGAGAGTTTGAATCAGTTTGCCGCTTTTAACGTCCCACAGGCGGGCCGTCTGATCATCTGATGCGGTTGCCAGCCGGCCGCCATCTGGACTAAAGGCGGCGTGCCTGACAATATCGGTATGCCCCCGGAGAGTTTGAATCAGTTTGCCGCTTGGCACTGCCCACAGGCGGGCCGTATTATCAGATGATGCGGTTGCCAGCCTGCCGCCATCTGGACTAAAGGCGGCGTGCCTGACCCAATCTGTATGCCCCCGGAGAGTTTGAATCAGTTTGCCGCTTGGCACTGCCCACAGGCGGGCCGTCTGATCAGATGATGCGGTTGCCAGCCTGCCGCCATCTGGACTAAAGGCGGCGTGCAAGACAGTATTTTCATGCCCCCGGAGAGTTTGAATCAGTTTGCCGCTTTTGACCTCCCACAGGCGGGCCGTATTATCATCTGATGCGGTTGCCAGCCGGCCGCCATCTGGACTAAACACAACATGATTAACCTTATTCGTATGCCCGATCAATGTGTGAAGCCGTTGAGCAGAAGTCGCCTCCCATAGATGAACTGCCCCCCCACTATCGGCCAACGCTATCAACGCGCCATCTGGACTAAACGCAACATGATGAATTGAGTTATCTCCGTCCATGACGAAGCGTTCTAAATAGTTTTCCGAAGACTTGAAAACGGCTTGAGAAAGTTGATTTTCATTTGCCGAGACATAAGGCTTTTCAGGTTCCGAAAGATTTTTGGGTAAACCTTCTAAGGCTAATAGCATCGCATTCGTTAAATTACCTTTCTCTCTCTCAAATTCTGATAACGCACTCAAAGCAAAAGATTGATTACGTTGTGCCTCTCTTTTTTGTTTTTCAGCTTTCTCCTTTTGATCCAAAGCTTCCTTTTTCTGAGCTTCTGCCTTGGCTTGAGAGGCTTCCGCCTTGACTAGAGACGCTTCCGCTTTCTGGCGTTGTTGACTGGCATCCAAACCAAAAAACACCGAAATAAGCGTTAAGATGATTGCGATAATCAAACCACCCGCCATTGATGCCAACGTCACCCGTCGCCGTTTTTGAATGGCTTTCGCTTCTTGATGTTGGGCTTGATCACTATCTTCCAAAAAATCCATGGCTAACGCAAAATGTTGTCCATAGCGTTCGGCCCAAGCTTGGGTGGGTTGCGCCTGGGTACGCCAAGCTAAAATATGCTCTAATTCGGGTGAACGCAACAGGGCCGCTTTTCCGTCTTGCCAACGCTGTGCTGTTTCTTCAACGCGCTGATAAAGCACCGCCGATTCTGCCTCTTGATTTAACCACTGCGGCATCCGTTGCCATTGCCGAATCAAACTTTCATGGCTGATATCCAAGACGGTATCAGGTGCCAAATCCTGGCCCACTGGCGGGACTAAAAAATGTCGGCCTTGTTTCCGAAAGACTTCAACAACTGGCACCACGGCTTGCCACTCGACTTCTGCTAAGCGGGCAATTTCACGCAATTCGGTAGGCCGCCGCGTATCTCGCTTATTGCTGTCGCGTTCAGAGAGATTGCGAAAGAGTATTTCGGCTATTTTTTGTTGGGCCCCTGTCAGTTCGCCATACGCTTTATCGGCATGATTGGACAAGGCTTTTTTAAAGGCGCCGATTTGTTCATAATGGGCTAAGGTGAGTACGCCTTCCTCAGCGCCGGCCGCATGCTGCCACATCCGCATCAAGGCATGTTGTATAATCGGTAATTGATCAGGATCATTACCGGCATCATTGAGCAAACGATTCAGCAAGCCTTCTTCAACGGTGCCCCCAAAGACGGTGGCGGGTAAGGCTATGGCTTCACTCAATTGCTCTCTGGTTAAACGCGGCGTTAAATACAGCCCCGCATTCACCGCTTCTGGCAAGCCATAAAACGCGGCACAATCCCCAATAAAATCCGAACGCATGGTGATAATCACATAAATATTGGGGTTTTGATAACTGGCTAAGAGTAAGGCGACGAAAGCGGCTGTTTCTTCTACTTCGCCTTGTTGATAGTAGCGAAACAGTTCTTCAAATTGGTCAACTAATAATAAGAGTCGGGTATCGGTATCGAATTGGGCCTCTTGCCAAAGTTCACAGAGACTTAAGGGGCCGCGTCGCAAGGTGGCTTGTAAAGAGGCCAGGGCTTCGGGTTTATGGGTAAAATGGTTAATGTATTCATCGCCTAAGGCCGAATCGGCTAACAAGGCTTCGGCTAAATGGGCAAAGGGATGATTACCGGGCCGCATTTCGGCAATGTGCCAATAAATGCCCGCACTGGTGAGCAATCCGCCTTCTAAACCGGCCAATAAACCGGTTCGCACTAGGGAGGATTTACCACAACCGGAGGGGCCGACGACGGCTAAAAAACGGTTTTGCCCCAATTTTTCTAATAATTGATCGGTGTGATCTTCTCGGCCAAAAAAGATGTCCGTTTCATCCCGTTCAAAGGGGCGTAATCCGGGATAAGGAAAGGTTTTGTTCATTTTTTTCAGTTATCAGTTATCAGTGGTCAGATTGATATCAATCAGGGTTGCTCATGACAATCAGTGCAATCAAGGTTTTTTGATAGAACGCAGATTAGACTGATTGAACTGATTAACGCTGATCAAAAACTCAGCGTCAATCATGATAATCAGTGTAATCAATATTAGCTATTTAGATAGAACGCTGATTGTCATGATTGTGCTGATTAACACTGATTAAAAACAGTGAGATTATTTGCCGTGTTCTTTGGCGAATTGTAATGCCTGTAATTGCTGTTGTAAGGCTTGCATCTGTGCCTCCATTTCCCGTCGCGCTTCAGCTTCTTTTCGTGCTCGTTTCTCTGCCTCTTGTCGCGCTTCGGCTTCTTTTCGTGCTCGTTTCTCGGCTTCCTGTCGTGCTTCTGCTTCTTCTTGTGCCTGCCTCTTGGCCTCTTGACGATCCGCTTCCCTTTTGAGGTTATTTAGCAATCGTTTACCTGTCGAGGCATCAGTTAAAATCAGTTCCCGCTTGTCATTGGCTGTACTGAACCAAACTTGAGTGGTTTCACTCAGTAAACGCCCTTGTTTATCGGGTTTGATGGGCCTATATTTTTTTCCCTTAAGCCGATAACCAAACAGCTCATAATAGGGTTTCTTTGCAGAAGAATGCGGATCAATAATAATGTACTCCGCAATACCTGCTTTCTCATAAATCAACACTTTATGTGTATCATCCCCTGGGTAGTTTGGCGAAATGATTTCAATCACCAAGCATGGGCGAGTCCTTTCTTCGATAACATCGAAACTAGAACGATCTTTTTCCTTATTTCGGATGTTGGGCACAATCGCCACATCAGGGGCGGGTTCTTTTAAATCGGGTATGTGCCATAACATTTTCATATCACCGAAAACACCTACCGTTTCATCATTCGAGTAATGCGCTTGGAACATGTCGTAAAGATCAACAGTGTCTTGGTAGTGTCTTTGATTTTGAGGCATAACATCCCCCAGTTGTGGGTTGAGAAAATCTTCTTGAGTGAGTGGAATTTGAGTATAAATTTCTTCACCTGAAGGTAGGGTTTCCGTTTTGATACGCCAACCGTAAGGAAATTCCTCCACTTGGGGTTTGTCAGGCCTTTGAATACGCTGTTTTAAGGTGTTATCAGTTTTTTCAAACCGCAAACCCTGTAATAACGGATTTAGGGTTTGTGCATTAACATTCATAGTAGCCTCCGTAATAATTGTTTTTCAAGTCGATTGGAGTGCAAAGCAAAATCAATTTTGCACGAAAAACTAACTGATTGGCGTGCAAAGCAAAATCAATTTTGCACGAAAAACTAACTATTCGATTTTCGTTCCAAATTTATTTTGCCTGAGAGTTCAAGACAATGTTTTTATAAAGTGGGCTAAACAAGTGTCATCAGTTAAACTGCTACACTCTAAAATGTGCAGGTTAGGTAATTTCATGCCTAATGAGGGTTTTTGATCCGTTTTATTGAATACGCCAATGGTTTTCAAAGGGTGCTCACGTTTGCCTTGCAATCGCCGACAATAACGCAGTTGTTCTCGAATCCATTTCAGCGATTTCGGATCATAAGGCATAATCACCCCATCACAATCCAGTAAATTTTCTTCTAAATCTTGCCGCTTGTCTGCTGGGGAAACGTCTTCTTCTAAGAGTGGTAAGCAAAATCCTAACCCCTGTTCTTCTAACCATTCACCAATTTCTTCGCCTAGTGTCTGATCATCCATTGTGGTGTTGATGAAAATCAGATGATCATTGATATCGATGGCTGAGGAAGTTGAGGGGGGTTGATTTTCAGCAGCACGGCGTTTTTCCGCTTCACGCTGTTTACGGGCCTCAATGCTTTCCAACTTACGCATAATATCAAGCTTAAATTCCTCTAAACTGGACGTGCTGACGGTGGTGGCATCCAAGAAGGTTTTGAGAACAGGATTGGTGACTTGCGTTAAGTCTAATTGGGCACTGCGCCATTGCAAAATCGGCAAATCGGCAATCATTTGAGCGCAGCCCTGTTGTAATTGTGGGGTACTCATGCCAGGGGGGCGTTGGGGAGTCGCGGCACTTAAGACTTGGATAAACAAGGTGGATTTGTGCAAATCGGCTTCAATGGCTTGTTGCACTTGTTCTGCGGCATTCGCCCCACTATAAAAATACAAGCTTTCTGGTAAGACTTGAATGTGTTGTTGTTCCAAATAACGCTTAATACTATTGCGTTGTTCTTGTAAATCATCCGTGACTTCAGCCAAAAATACGGTTGCACGCGGCCCATCGGCTTGAATGATGGTTTGCTGGACAATTTTATTACCCGCGACAATATCTCCACCGGCTTCTAAATGCACACTTTCACCCACATCGCCAATATGGATACCGCCTGGTGTTGCGGCTTGAAGCGATTTCAGTTTATCGACCAGTTGTATGACGATATCGTCAATTTTTTGATGATAAACTTGATCGGTTGGGCTGGGCATCAATTGATGCACTTGTCCAGTGGACTCCATAGTCCAAAATTGGTAAATGGGTAATCCTTGGAGTTCTGGGGGCCGATCAATAATGATTTCGCGTTCGACGACAAAGATACGCCCTGCACTTTTACCGACATGTGCTAAAAACGTTTTGAGATCAGTATAGCGGGGAGAGGCCAAATAGGCTTTAGACACAATCAAGAGCAAAGTGGCTGAATTGTGCAATTTTTCTGTCATTTCCTCGCTATCTGATTCTGGGCAATACACCGAATAAGTGGCCAGTTTCAAGCTCAACTTATTTTTTAAGTGTGTGATCAATGCACTTACCCAAGCGGTATCGGGCGCGTTATCTTCGGAAACGTAGCTCACGACAATATCATGTTGATAATTAGGAAGATAGGGTGACATCATTTTTTGACTCAGAGTAGAGGTTAAGTTCGGTTGGGCAGTTTGATGAGATAGGGGAATGGTGGGCAACATAAACACGTTACCCACCCTACAAGAAAAAAAATCAGGGGAATGGTGGGCAACAAAAACACGTTACCCACCCTACAGGAAATATTAATGCTGTTTAAGCCATTCCTTTGCTAGGCGATCAACTTCAAAGCGTTCCTTGATGGAGAATTGTTCGCTTATTTCATCACGTTTCACTATGGCGAGTTGATAACCGAGTTTCGCAGAGAAGGCATAAAACATCAGGGCTTTCTTTTTATCTGCTGTCACCCCTTTACCGGTTTCATGGCGTAAGCCAAGTTGATGATAGGCTTCTGGAATCTCTTTTAGCCCAGCTTCTGTCAACTCGGCTATAGACAACTGATTCAACATTTGATTGAGTTCAGCGATAGCCCCTTCATGTTTCTGTTTTGCCGCCTGTGACAATAAGGCCATTGAGGAATAAACTGATTTGGCTACCCCTTCACCTTTGGCATACATTTGTCCCAGTTGATATTGGGCTTCTGTCAAGCCTTGATCGGCCGCCTTTTTATACCAGTTCGCAGCTTGCTTAGGCGTTTTCTTAACCCCTTTACCTTGATGGTACATTTGGGCAATATTGTATTGTGAGTACATATCGCCTTGTTCTGCCGCTTTTTGATACCACTGTGCCGCTTGTGTGAAATCCTGCTTAACCCCTTCACCTTGATAGTAGATCAAAGCTAAGAAACTTTGCGCCCCAACATCGCCCTTTTCAGCGGTTTTGTGAACCCATTTAAGCAGTTGGACAAAATCCTTCGTCCCTCGCCCATCGCGATACACAAGCCAGAGATGGTATTGTGCTTGAACCCATCCTTGTGATGCGGCTTTTCCCAGCCAGTGTTCAACTTGAGCCATATCATGGGAAACGCCTTGCCCATAAAGATATAGCATCCCTAAATTAAACTGCGCTTTAGCCAATCCTTGATCGGCCGCTTTTTGAATCCATTTAACGGCTTCAGCCAAATCGAGATGAACACCTTTACCATCACGGTACATGACACCCAACTGATTTTGGGCAGGTGCATGATTTTGATCGGCCGCTTTGCGGTACCACGACACGGCCGTGATAAAGTTTTGATAAACGCCTTGATCCCGATCATACATCTGTCCCAAGTAATACTGGGCTTCTGCTGAACCCAGTTCAGCGGCTTTGTCATAACACTGTTTAGCCTGCTTAAAGTCTTTTTGAGCGTATGCATCCAAACAGGGTTTTAAGACTGGTTGAGCTTCACCCGCTTTGATAGGTGATGATGCGATAACACAGCCACACATTAATCCTAATGAAAACAATTTGTTAGTCTTTAAGTTCAAGTTCATCATGACTCCTTTTTTGATTTATGGTGGGCAACCACGTTACCCACCCGACAGGGATTAATTAATAACTGATTTATGGTGGGCAACCACGTTACCCACCCTACGTTTAATTATAATGGTGGGCAACAAAAAGACGTTACCCACCC
>QNEL01000224.1 GCA_003645185.1 Candidatus Parabeggiatoa sp. nov. 3 | reverse complement strand
TTCTGGGGTTGAATATGAAAAATATTTTGCCCAACATAAAAGTTTAAATTGTGCCCGCGTGCAGTATAGTTTTTCAGAAAAATAATTTCAAAAGGGCGAACAATAATTTCAAAAGGGCGAACACGCAGGTTCGCCCTTTTCCTAAGAAACCCCGTTTTTCAAAAACCGGTTATTCACCACTTTGAGCATTCCAACTGTTTTCCGTAGAACAATCACCGGTGATCATCGCATTAAAGCGAATGCCCTTGCTACGCATACTTTTCAGAACGCCTTCAACATCAGCATCCGGATAGGGCGAAGCGTCGGTGGTAAACAGAATAATGCCGCCTTTCTTGAGATAAGGCATCACAAAGTCCAAAGCTTCTATTGACGCTTCTGGGCATGTACCCCCCCCTTTTGCCTTCAGCTTGTCAACAGCTTCCCGTAACACATCCAGATTTCTGGTGAAAGCCTTGACAAATGCCTTGATTTTAACCTCATCCGCAAAAGTGATTAACGCAATGAGGGGTGGGATCGGTTCGGCCTCTGGGAGGGCTTCTTCCGTCTCGCTTGAAACAGGTTCTTCCGTCTCGCTTGAAACAGGTTCTTCCGTCTCGCTTGAAACAGGTTCTTCCGCCTCGCTTGAAACAGGTTCTTCCGTCTCGCTTGAAACAGGTTCTTCCGTCTCGCTTGGGCCTTCTTCTTCCTCCGCGCTGGGCAGTTGCACATCCTCAAATGGCAATTCTTCTTCACCGCTTCCTAGATTGTTAATAAATTCATTCAAAGCGATGATGATACCATCAATCTCTTCCTGCATACTCCCAGTGATATCAATGACAAAGGCTATATCAACTTCAATCTCCTCAGCATTGGGAATGTCTATCTTAGTGCGTTCTCTTACCGTATAAGCCGGATACTCGTTAGCCTTGACTGTGGCTTCAAACATGAGCAGTAATAATCCCACGTCTGTGAGTTCAACATCTATGCCTACCGTATGGCTGAGGCTATTGGCTTGTTCAAGACTGATATCAGTCATTGAACAAATAATGGTCGGCAAATTGCTGATATCGCACGTCCCATAGTCCGTTTTGACTGCCTTCAGTTTAAGGCCATTTGGGAGTTGAATCTTCAATTCAACACCAGTCGCAGCTTTAGGCACGGTGGGATTCAGATCGATATCAACCTTGTATTGCAAAAAACCGCCTATTGCTACGGGATCAGGATTATCGGTAATAAAAATAGAGAAATGCGGAACGACTTTCGTCCGTGTATATTGAATATCACCAGGGAACTGACTGGCAGTCATCGTCACTTTGTTCCTCAAGTCTTGTACTTGGTGGTTGCTGGCTACAATATGCACCGTGGCACTTCTATTCTGACAGGTGCCACCCGCACTTAAGGAGGGCAAATTGCAAGTCGTCTCTGAACAGGGGCTGGTATGATGATGACTACCACAGTGGCTAAAATCGCCCCATTGATGATACATAGGATAATACGTGTACCAGCTAACCTGAGCAGATACCAATTCAGTCCCTTTTGGCAAATCATCGGTCACGACAATACCAGACGCGCTTTGATCCCCGCGATTAGTGACGGTGATGGCGTAGGTTATATTATTATCCTGCACAACGGTTTCAGGCGCATCAATCGTCATTTCAAGCACAGAATCGGGCCGGCTGAGGTTTGGCTCACATAACCCGTTGAGATTCACCATGCACTCTTCTTGTTCAAAGATATAGCGATTTTTGCTGGCAACAACGGTGTATTCATTGGGTGCCAACAAGCCTGTGACTTCCCAATAGCCTTCTTCATCCGTCACCGCCGTAGCCAGTAGCCCGTCATCATTCACAGCATCCTTTTTATAGACTCGTATGGTAACACCCGCAATCTGATCATAGAATTTGTCTTTGATGGTGCCAAAACCTGTGACGAGTGCCATATTGACTTCCTGGGTTTGCTCACCAACCAGCGTCAGATTTTTCGGCGAAAACCAGTATTCAATCCCCTCTTTACTGGCCGTCACGGTATATTCACCTTCTGACAAATCAGTGATTTTCCATTGCCCTAGCTCATCGGTAATCGTTTCCTTGTCACCCGCTTGCACTACGACATTTTTCAGTGGATTGCCAAAGATATCGACAATGGTACCAAATATCGTTGACACGATTTTGAGCGCAACTTCTGTTCTGATTGGATCACTGCCAAGCGTCACCTCTTTCGGTGCAAACGGATAACCGTCTTTACTGGCAAGCACGGTGTAATCACCTTCAGACAGTTCGATGATTTCCCAAATGCCGTCTTCATCAGTCACAGCCGTTTTGTCAGCCACTTCCACCGTGACACCGGCTATAGGATTGCCAAACAAGTCAAGAATCGTACCAAATATCGCTGGCACGATTTCTAGCGCGACTTCCGTACTGCTTTGCTCACCACTCAGCGTCACCTCTTTCGGTGAAAATGCGTAGTTTTCCTGGCTGGCAACGAGAGTATACTCACCTTCAGACAAGCCAGTGATTTCCCAAATGCCTTCTTCATCAGTCACAGCCGTTTTATCGCCAACCTGCACCGTCACATCAGCAAGCGCATTACCGTCAGTATCAGTGATTGTGCCATGCACAGCATATTCCGGTTCTGTTGGAACTCTGGCTTCTGTTGATTCTGCGGGTTCTGTTGGTTCCGTTGGTTCCTCGGCAAAATTAACTGTAGGCATAATGCTGCCCAATACCAATACAGCGAGTATGCCTATTATGAACCGCCGAGCAAAATAGTTTCGTTTTTTGGGAAGCCCAAAATGAGTGTCTGATCTAAGCAGATCAGATTTTTCGAGAAAAGAGTTCATTATTAAATCCCTCTATTGTGATTTTGGAGAATTTTGGAGGATTTTGGATTGTAAATAAGTATTTGATTTAAATAAGATTTGTAGGGTGGGTAAGTGTTTTTTTGCCCACCTTAATTTAAATATTTTATTTTAATGAGATTTGTAGGGTGGGCAAGCCCACCTTAAGCTTAGATGGTGGGCAACAAAAACCCGTTACCCACCCTACAAAAGAACGTTTTTAGACGAAGAGGGTGGGCAACAAAAACCCGTTACCCACCCTACACGTTTGTTTAACCCTATTAAAAATTCCAACTACTTTCCTTAGAACAATCACCCGTTATCATCGCGTTAAAGCGAATGCCTTTACTACGCAACAGTTCCAAGGTGCCCTCAATATCAGCGTCATCATAAGGCGAGGCATCGGTCACAAATAAAATGGTGCCCCCCTTTTTGACATGGGGAATCGTTATATCCTTCAAAGCTTCAATCGCGGCTTCTGGACAGGCACCACCACCCTTTGCCTTCAACTTATCAATGGCAGTTAATAACACAGTCATGTCGCTGGTAAAGGCATTGTAAGTCACGTTGTCCTTAAAAGTAACCAACGCAATGAGAGGTGATTCGTTGGGATCAATCGTGGCAATGAATTCCTTCAAAGCTTTGATAACACCATCAATCTCTTCCTGCATACTCCCTGTCACGTCAATGACAAAAGCGATATCGACTTCAATATCGATTGGAATGTCTATACGGGTGCGTTCTCTTACCGAATGAGTTGGGTACTCATTAGCACTGAGTTTGGCTTCGATGATCAACAGTAATAACCCTAAATCCTTGAGTTCAACGTCTAGGTTTACCGAGCTTGCACCATTGGCTGGCTCAATATCAGCAAACGAGCAAGTCACCTTTGGTAAATTGCTCCTATCACATATAGCAGAATCACTGTTCACGGCTTGAAGTTCAACTCCATTCGGCAATAAGAGTTCTAACTCAACCCCAGTCGCGACAGTAGGTGCTTCAGAACTCAGCGCAACATTGACTTGATATTGCACAACACCCTCTATTGCCACAGGATCAGGTTGATCACTAACAGATACCGAAAAATACGGCAGCACTTTTGTCCAAGTCGTTTCCTTGTCAGCCGGGAACTCATCAGAAGTGACGGTTACCGTATTAGTCAGGTTTTTAGCTTGATCATTACTCACCACGACGGTTAGGTTAGCAGAATCACCCGGTACTAAATCGGGCAAGGTGCAAGTCATGCCTGAGCAATTACCATCCATTGAGACCAATTGAGTATTCTTCGGCAATTTCTCACTGACAACAATGTTCGTTGCTGTTTGGCCGTCATCGGTGTTGGTCACCGTTATGAGATAGGTAACATTTTCACCTTGTTTTACGGTTCTGGGTTGTGCTGCAACCGTCAAATTCAGAACAGAGTCCGGATTACTGAGATTTGGCTGACAGGCTTGATTTTCACTGGCAAAACAATCCCGTGTCTTAAAGAGATAACCGTCTTTACTAGCAATAACGGTATATTCATCCTCAAACAAAGTGGTTATTTCCCAATTACCTGCCGCGTCAGTGACAGTCGTCGCAACTGGCCCTGCACTCATAGCCTTTTTGCTGTAGACTTCTACCGTGACACCCTCCATCGGTGCTTTGAATTTATCCTTAATGGTGCCAGAGGCCTCATAAATGCCAGTCGGCGCAACGGTAGCTAACTTAACTTCCTGGCTAGACTCTTGATCAAGCGTCACGTTTGGCTGGGTAAAGGTGATACCTTCTTTACTGGCAATGACTTCGTAATTCCCTTCAGACAGGCCTGTGATTTCCCATTTACCGTCAGCATCCGTTACTGCCGTTTTATCACCGACTTGCACATTGACATCGGCAACGGGATTACCTCAGCATCGGTGATGGTGCCATAAACAGTATAGTTAATTGGCACAACAACTTGCTTAGAAAGCGTTATCGTGACTTCCGTCTTGAAATCATCACTCTCTTCAAGTTTCACCTCTTTCGAGGCTGAGAGGTAACCCTCTTTGCTGGCAACTATGGCGTAATCACCTTTAAGCAAATCGCTCACTTCCCATTCGCCATCAGCATCAGTGACAGCCGTTTTATCACCGACTTGCACATTGACACCTGCAAGCGCATTACCCTCAGCATCGGTGATGGTGCCATAAACAGTATAGTTATCAGGCTCATCACCCGATCCGCCTGGAGAATCAAGCGTTATTTTGACTTCCTTTGTGGATACCATACCACCGAGTGTCACTTTTGGCGATGTAAAGGTGTGGAGTTTCATACCAGCAAGAACAGTGTATTGACCGGCCTCAAGGCTACCAATTTCCCATCTACCCGTCTCATCAGTCTTTGTGATTTGATCGCCCACTTTGACTGCAACACCTGCCATTGGATTACCGTCTTCATTAAAGATGTGTCCAAAAACGGTGTAAGAGTCTGGTAGTTCTCCTGACCCGGCAAGTGTTATCGTTACTTCCGTTATGACATTCTGATTACCGAGCGTCACGTCTTGTGGGGTAAAGGTGTAGCCTTCTTTAGTGGCAACTATGGTGTAGCTACCTTCAACAGTCACGATTTTCCATAAACCCAACTCACCAGTGGTTGATGTTTTATCTCCCACTTGTACTATGACTCCTTCAATTGGGTTGCCGTTTTTATCAACGATACGTCCCAATACCGAGTAAAGCCCCGCCTTTTTCAATTCTCTAACAGGGTCTTTTTGAGCCGGGGCCAATTTCGGCATGACATTAAATCCATCACGCAAAGCGGCCACTTCTGACCCGGTGCTGACAGAGACATTGCGCCCACCTATTCCGGCAGATTCATCAACTTGTACATTAGCTGTGAGCAGGGTTGGACTCTTCACTGTAGCGGAAAGCACTGTAACATCAGAGCCTTCAATCTTAACCACACTGTCATTAGCCAAAAAGTTGGTTTGTTGCCCGGTAATTTCAACTTCCAGTGAGTTACCACGAGAACTATAACTCGGATTCACCTGAATAATTTCAGGGACTTCTGTTGCTATTTCAAACCCATTGAGCAACGCGGCAGTTTCATTACCCGTTTTGACAAACACATTGCGGTAACCAAATGTAGCATTGCTGTCAATTAGAATGGTAGCAGTCGCGTGTGTAGTATCTATCACGTTGAAAGACAATACAGCAATACGGCCACCGCTGAAATCTACGAAACTTTTTCCACTCACAAAGCTCGTATTTTGTCCAGAAATTTCAAGCTCTAACGTGGTGCCTATTTTGCTTTGTGAAGGTTTTATCGCTGCAATCTTGGGTATGGGGCCATCATTCACAATTCTAGGCAAAACCAAAATGGCATTTTCCAGCATTGCTACCTGATCGCCAGTCTCAACCAGCACAGTTTGCAATCCAGCCGTAGCTTCCGGGGTAATCTCTATTGTGGCTGTCATCAAAGTTGGACTAAGAATATTTTTTTCTTTAATTTCAATACCCCAGTCAAACTCTATCGTAGTGGTTTCATCAAAATCCGTGTCAAAACCGGAAAGCCTGATATCGATTGTGTTACCATTGATACCTATAAATGGGTAAACACTCAAAATTTCTGACCAACCTCTTGGTGCGATGACTTGCAAGACACCGCGTCCGTTAGCAGTTTCGATTTCAGTTCCCAAACGAGTCGTTACGCTGACATCGTAAAAACTTGGTAATACCCCTGATGGTACAGTCACGTTGGCTACTATTTGCGTGGCTGAAATGAGTTTTACCTCATTAACCGTAATACTACCATTTCCAATACTAACAGAGCTAGAATCATTAAAGTTAGTCTTGGATGCATTGATGATCAAATCCAAAGTACTAGCTGGTAGGGTGGTTGAAGGAACAACGCCCGTCACAGTAGATGACTTTGTACCTGACATGATATTAAAAATGCTATTTTTGAACTTGATAGCATTTAGTTCAGAGCCATCATTTAGCTCTGGCATATATACAAACGAGCCACCCGTTTCAAGAGCGATACGAGGATAAACTACTCTGGTACTCAGAATTTTACCGTCGCGAGTATCACGTCGGGTTGTGGGATTAATTTCATGGTTATTTGAAAGAAAAACATTTTGGTTTCTCTTGCCACGTCTTAAACCGCCCACACAGTCGCCTGTGATTACTGCTTCAAGAGTTATGCCTTTAGCCGCTAACTCTTCAATTGTTTCATCAATTTTCGCATCCCCAGGAGAAGCATCAGTAACCAACAATATGGTTCCTCCTGTTCTCACCTTTTCAGCAGCTGCTTGTACTGCCTCTAGTGTGGCTTCTGGACATGAGCCCCCGCCATCAGCCTCCAATTTGTCAATCTCATCTTGTACGAGTTTGAGATCATCAGTGATTATCTTCTGTGCCACCTCATCTTTAAATGTGAAAAGAGCGACTATTTCTTCTTCTTTCAGCGTCTTAGTATGCTCATTCAAAGCTTGCTGTACACCTGCAATTTCCTTATCCATACTAAGGGTGTCATCAATGACATACGCAATATTTGCTTTGTCATCGTCTGTGATAATCAATCTTGATTCACTTTGACCTAAAGTTGCACCTCCCTCTTCCTCGGATAGAGTGAAAACGATATCTTTGTCGTCTTCCATGATATCGTCATCTTTGATAGACACACGAATAGTTTGACTATCCTTATTCCCTTCATCCCAGGTTAAAATTATCGGCAGTTCTGGGTCCGTGTCGTAATCGGTACCTTCGGTGGCACTACCACCAGATATCGTAACCTTGACAGAAACTTTTCCGTCTGTACCATCAATGCGTTCAACGATAATCTCTACTTCGGAAGAATCTTCATCGACACGTCGAGAACCTTCAGAAAATTGCAGTATGCCATGTTCAGGCTTTGGAAAAAAACCGGCTACTATTTTTGCCGTTCCTTCCTCATCTTCCGTTCCGATTTTTGCAGCACAATTATGAGTCTCATCGCCTATGAAGATTTTGCCATATTTTACAGTCGGATTTGACCAATAATTCACACGAAAACACAATTCATCAGCATCATAATCATACATTATCGTACAATATTTGCCGAACTTGTAATAAGCATCATCATCTTCACAACCCAGAATGTGTCCAAGTTGATGGGCAAAAGCGTTTTGTTCCCCATTTATTCCTTCTTTTGCCAAGCATTTTCCGTTGGCATCAATTTTCACAACAGCAAAAGCCGAGTCTACATTAACTTCATCAGGTGAAGTGGATAATCCACAATCAGTATCTATGCCTCCAACTAAAAGAACAACCACATCGGCTTCATACTTCTCGCGCAAGTCATGGACGTTTGCCATAGAGCCAGAACCTGCTGTTAAATCTTTCTGCAAAATGTCCTTAAAAAGTTTTCCGTCTTCATTGTAGTCGGACACTTTCATTTCATCAGTTTCAGCATCTTCATTAACCAAAGTCAATTTTGCCGTTACCTTACTATTGGTAAAACTTTCATTGGTGCTGTTAATGATGTCATTAATCAAAGCATCAATATCACCACCATCTGTGTTTTCAGCGGCAGTCTTAGCGGCTTCTGTGTACACAACCATTACCTTGATTTCTGCATCTTCAGCCAAGCTAATGGTAGGCATTACACTACCCAAAGAAAATATAGCGAGTAATCCTATCATCACCCACCGGGCAAGGTAGTTTCGCCATCGCGTTGAGGCTGGTGGCCCCAAATTGGTGTCCCGTCTAGCAGGATCATGTTTTCTACAATATGAGTTCATTGTAATTCCCTCTGTAGTCAATTAGTAATATAATGAATTTGCCAATTCTTCAGTCAGAACTGACAAATTCACCTACCGATACAACATTATCAAAAATGAGAACTCTCAAAAAATACATCTTTCTACACCGCTAGCCGAGTGCCAGAAATATCTCTGAGACTTAGCATAAGCATCTGACAACTGATTACTTCACAGTAGCGGATTTAATGAGTTCAAAATGAATATTACCATCACCGTTGTAATCCATATCTTGGATTGCGTAATAGTAGGCATTTCCAGCTTCCACATTCGAGTCCACATAGGAATAATTAATTCCATTATGCGACACGCCTCTAGCCGGAATCAGTGTTTCAGTAATTCGTTCAACCCCTACTAAAGAAGTTCCATCAGGTAAGGTCAATTCTGCCTGTTCACCTTCATTTGCCTTTCTCGCACGCCAAATGTGGAAACCGGCATTATCAATTTCAGAGGCTGTTGTCCAGCCAATAACAACGTTTCCAGCATTTTCTACCACCATGAAAGACTCAAGTTCAATCAGTTTACAATCAGGTGGACACTCAGGATAAGGCCCATCCTCTTCTTGTGGAATACCCATCATTGGCAACTTATTGAAATACTCGGTAAAACAGGCTAGATCACCTACACCAGGGGGACACTCAGAAAATCCCTTACCGTCTCTCGGTCCCCGCCTCGCAGCTTCGTCAGGAAGGTCACCAAACTCCCCTATCTTAGCGTTTACTCCGTGAGTTGCCACACGAATCCATCCAACATGGACAGGATTACCGTCTCCATCTTCAAAAGCAGAATCAACGTCACAGTTGGTTTTATCATTAGGGTCACTCCTGAGATAAATTTTTGGCGCGGACTTCTTGCTATCCCCAGTATGAGAGTAAATCACTTTAGGGGGAAAAGCATCTAATCTAGGCGATTCAATAACAAGAGGATCACCACCTAGCACGGTATTGCCAATGCCGGCTTCATTGTACACCCTTATATCAATTTTGCCGTCCTTATTATAATCAACATCCACTTCGACATACATGTGGAAGACACTCTCCGCAGGAAAGCCAGTTCCGCCGCTTGCAAGTGATTCAACTTCCCCTAAACTCCGTGCTTGGCAGGGTGCTTTATCACCTGCTCTGACCCTTGTTGCAGAACCCTTATCTTGTGCATACAAGGGACTCAATTGAAAAGAAAGTACCTGAGTATGCACTTCCATTGGAGCATCATCACCAGACTTAGGACCTTCATCAAAAGGCTTTCCATCATCCTCGTAATCCGTATCCCCCCACTGAAAGAAGGCTTCACGAACCTTATCTGGAAGAAAATCACTAGATGCTGTACATGGACTTGAGGCGCATATTTTAGCCCCATTTTTGTCTATCGGACCACCATCAAGATGTGCCTTGCTTCTGCCGATTTTGGTGTTCGGCTCATACAGGGTAGGGCTTGTATAAGTCCTTGCACTTGCCGGACATTTCGATATATCATTTTCATAACCGTTACAAAATGGAAGTCCCTTTTTCAGTAGCTGCTCGGAAAATGTCTTAGTGAAAGTCACCTTGAATTGCGCTAGGGATGGAACATTATCCACGCCCGCCCCAGGAAATCCCGCAGCCAACGTCGCTGGAGACATCACAAATCCTGCACAAGCCAATGATACTGCAGCTGCAAATTTCTTCATCTTCATAATTTATCGACCTCATTTAATGTGTAGTTAAAGTGACAAGTAGCCATGTTGGGTATGTTGTTCATCAGCATGACTAGGGTGAAACATTTAGGCATAAGGCCCAACATATCAAAACCTGTCTTTTTGATTTTTGCTTACCTCCCTGCTTCGAGCATTCAGTCGAAAAGTGTGTTCAATATTCACAAGTTCAGGAATTTGAATGATGTTGACCATTTTTAATCTATAAAATATATTTATGGGTTAGCTATAAACTTTTGTTTATTGCTATATCATCTATCTGTTAAATAACTCCATAATATATTTTTAGATTGTCTCTTGTAAAAATAAATTAGTCAAGTGTTTTTTTTAATTTTGTCAAATATTTTAAGAATGTCTCTTTTTTACAACACTTTTGGCTTGCATTAATATTACTATTACTTAATTCTTAATTAATTAGCGCGCGCGATATATATAAGCAAAAAAAATAAATATAAATTAGCGCGCGAGCATAATAAATGAAGTCAATGTACATTTCACGTCCACTTATGTTGTATTGTGCTATCAAGCGTATGTCACGTTTGTTTGTGACTTGTCATGCAAAATGAAAATGGATTGTGATTGGTGCTACATGGGTACGCAATGGTATTGATTAATCTATATAGTCATTGTTGTTCGATAAACCTATAGGGACAAATACGCATAGTCATGTCTAATGGGTAATATTTAAAACTATATTATTATATAATGTATTTATGATATATCTATCTTGTCAAAGAAATGAGTCAAGTCTTTTTGAAAAATTTTGTCAACTCTTTTGAGAATGTCTCTTTTTGACAACCATTTTGGCTACTGTTAGATTGGCGCTTATGTTTTTAAATCTAATTATTTCAGATAGTTAAGTTTATGTTCCAACTGGGCGCATTTCTATTTTCTTTAAGCTTAGATGGTGGGCAACAAAAAACCGTTACCGGCCCCCTACATTTTGATTTTTAAGCTTAGATGGTGGGCAACAAAAACCCGTTACCCACCCTACATTTTGATTTTTAAGCTCAGTATAGTCAAGCGGGAAAATAGAAATGCGCCCGTTCCAACTTTAGTTTGCAATTCAAAATTTATAGTAAATTTCTATATATAGATTAGCGCGCGCGCGCGAGCAAACAAGGTTGGCTATGGCGAGCAAGGATGTTGGGTGGCTACCTAGCTGAAAATGAGCTGAAAACTGGGCGAATAAAACGCCATGAAATCAATAATTAACCTTGGCGGCTTTGCGCGAAGCGTGAGTTTAAATAAACTCACAGATTGAAATGATTTTTATGAAAATCTATGAAATCTAACCATTAACCATTAAGACAAATAAGCTGTCAACGCTTCGCGCAATGATTTGGGTATTGGCGTTGGCACGGTTTTTCCATTTTTCTTTAACATACAAGCGATTTGTTGTTCACCTCGCGCCATCAATTCTTCGCCATTATCCCGTTTGCAAACATAATCAAACAACATAGTCACACGGCTTTCGGTGACAGCCCCGGCTTGCATACGCACAGACACTTCATCAAAAGCAAATAGCTCGTTAAAGTATTCGCAAGAGACGCGGGTTGTTACCATGACTAAATCTTGATTCAATTGTGTCAAGATGTCGGGGGCATGATCCCTTAAAAACATTTCCCGACAACTGCCTTGCCAGCGAATATGATTCGCATAATAAACATTGCCGACTAAATTCGTTTCTTCAAAGGTGATGATGTGTTGCCATTCATAATACATAATTCGCTACTCCACTTATTTTGCTACGGCCTGATTTTCAAACAAAATTTATTTTGCTTCGGCACGATTTTCGTACAAAATTTATTTTGCTGCTCTTGGAATGCATGTTATTTTGCTTCTTTTCTCAAAAACCCAAAAACCGCAAGGCAACCCCAGGTTGCCACCTGGGGCTATTCTTTATGTTTGGCAACCCCAGGTTGCCACCTGGGGCTATTCACATTCAACCCCTTGGGGGTTGTGCGTTTTAATCTTTTTCAGATCGATTTGCCTTTGTACTTTATGTTTGGCAACCCCAGGT
>QNEL01000223.1 GCA_003645185.1 Candidatus Parabeggiatoa sp. nov. 3 | reverse complement strand
GGGACAATTCCGGATAACGCTCTAAATTGACATTCACCAAGGTTCGCTGATGCTGCTTGGCAAATAACTCAACCAATGTGGATTTTCCTACTTGGCGAGCACCACGAATAATAAGTGGTTTACGCTTTTTCTTATCGATCCATTTTTGCAGAAGTTTTAATTGCAAACGTTGCATTGCTATACCTTTTTTTGAAATAAAGGTTGGATTATAGCATATAAAAACATATTCACATTATGATTTTATGGGTGTGTTTTGATATTGTGAATATATTAATTAACGTTTGAAACGGTGCTTTTGCCGCGCTTGTCTTTGTTGCCTCAATGAGGTTTGACGAGTGCGACGGTTATCCGCTCTATTCTGAGTGATTTGTTTCGTCTGCTTTAAGGTAAAATGTTGGGCCAAAGCGTGTATGGTTGGATGTTCAAACAGTTCAACCACAGAAATCTGTTTGGCAAAAGCCTTCTGTAATTTGGCTTGAATTTGAATAATCAATAATGAATGCCCACCCAAGTCAAAGAAATTGTCATAAATACCCACTTTATCAACATGAAGGACTTCTTGCCAAACGGTCGCAATGGAGCGTTCCATATCGGTTTGGGGCATGATAGAAGTTTCTTCTGTTGGAGAAAATACCTGTTCTGGTGCTGGTAGTGCGTGACGATCTATTTTGCCATTGGGCGTTAATGGAAATGCCTCCAATATCACAAAAGCCTTTGGTACCATATAATCAGGCAATTTCGCTTTGAGAAAAGGACGTAGTTCGTCTGGCGTAAGGGCTGTCTCTTCTTTAGGAACTATGTATGCGACTAGACGCTTGTTGTCGGGTTGATCTTCTCTAACAATAGTGACAACTTCTCGTATCGCTGGATATTGGGCCAGCACCGCTTCGATTTCACCCAATTCAATCCGAAAACCACGCATCTTGACTTGGTTATCTATGCGCCCCAAGTATTCAATATTACCATCAGGCAGATAGCGGGCTAAGTCGCCAGTTTTGTAGAGGCGCTCCTTGGGGTTAAATGGATTTTGGATGAATTTTTCAGCAGTCAAGTCAGGGCGATTGAGGTAGCCGCGAGCCAAGCCGGCACCGCTAATGTGTAGTTCACCGGGAACACCAATAGGGATCGGTTGAAGGTTGCGATCTAAAATGTAGGTTTGAGCATTGGTTATTGGATGTCCAATGGTTATTTTTTCATGAGGAGATTGACTTAGCAATGTGAAAGTGGCATAAACCGTATCTTCAGTCGGACCATAGATATTAAAGACTTGCTGTATAGTATTAATTCGATAGAGTTCTTGTAGCAATTGGATGGAAAACGGCTCGCCTGCAAGATTAATCACACGCACCGAAGCTGGTATACCATTAATTTTAATTAATTCTTTCATGGCGGAAGGAACGGTATTCACCATGATAACACCCGCATTCTCAGATAACATTGACAGAGACAGGATATTTTCAACTAAAATGATTTTTCCCCCCCGACTAAGTGGCACAAAGAGTTCAAAAACGGAAACATCAAAATTAAGAGAAGTTGAAACTAAGGTTCCAGAAATTTGTTCGAGTGTAAAGATCGTTTTTGACCATTCCAATAAAGCGACGACGTTACGGTGTTCAATGGCGACACCCTTGGGATTACCGGTAGAACCAGACGTATAAATCACATAGGCTAAATTCTCTGGCCCAACCCCACTGACTAGGTTTTCAGAACTCTTTTGTGAAAGTGTTTCCGCCTCGGCATCTAAACAAACCACCTGCGCCTGAGTTTCTGGCAGTCTCTCTGTTAAACTAGATTGAGTCAATAATACTGGCACCTGTGCATCCTCCAACATAAACGCTAAACGCGCTGCCGGATAAGCCGGATCAAGTGGCACATAAGCACCCCCAGCCTTGAGAATGCCCAATAGCCCAATCACCATTTCAAGGGAACGCTCAATGCAAATTCCTACTAAACCGTTATCAGTTATCAGTAAACCGTTATCAGTGTCGCTTTTGAGGTTAAGCAAGTAATGGGCAAGCTGATTCGCTTTTTGATTGAGTTGTCTGTAAGTCAGTTGTTGATCTTCAAAGACGACGGCAATGGCATCTGGCGTTTTGTCAACCTGTTCTTCAAATAGATCAATTATCGTCTTGTCATGCGGATAATCGGTTGTCGTGTCATTCCACGCTAAAAGTTGTTGGTGTTCTGCTTTTGTGAGTAACGGTATCTCTCCCAATTGTCTGCTTTCAGCTTGGGTTATCATACCTTCTAGCAAGGTTTTTAAATGCCCCATCATTCTATTCACCGTATCGGTGTCAAAACGATTCGAGGCATAAGACATTTTGAACCTTAATTCATCCGCGCTTACAAAAGTAGCCAAAGTGAGTGGATAATTGGTTTTTTCAATCGCCTGAACGTCACTGATTGCAAGAGAACCAATGCCCCTCTCGCGCAAAGATTTATCTACCGGGTAGTTCTCAAAAACTAACAAGCTTTCAAACAGGGGCACACCACCCGAAACATCGCTCCACCTCTGAATTGACATTAATGGGGTATAACTATAGGCATCACGTTCAAGTTGCTTGGCTTGTAAATCTTTGAGCCAAGGTAACAATAATAACTCTGGAGAAATGGCAACGCGCACGGGTAAGGTATTGATAAACAAGCCCACCATTGATTCCACGCTGGCCAAGGCTGCCGGACGGCCCGATACGGTGGCACCAAAGACGACATTGTCTTCGCCACTGTAACGACTCAAAAGCAATGCCCAAGCACCTTGTACCAAAGTATTCAGGGTTAAATGATGTGTTTTGGCCAAAGACTGCAAGGCTTGAGTTGTGTTTGGTGCCAGACTCAAGATTTGTTCTTCATAGTCTTCTCGTGGTACGGATTTTTCGGATAATTTATCCACCCGAAGCTGCGTGGGTGCCATAAAACCGGTCAGTTGCGCCTGCCAAAAGCGTTGAGATGCTTTTATATCCTGTTGTTGTAGCCAAACAAGATAGTCTCGATAGGGGCGTGCAGGTTCAAAATGGACGCTAGTGCCTTGACAACCGCTTTCATAGAAAGCCGCCACGTCTTTTAAAATGAGCGGAAGACACCAACCATCCATGAGCAAATGATGAAAACTCAAAATAAAATCGTATTGCTGATCTGCTATCTGAATGAGGGCACAGCGCATTAACGGGGCCTGAGTCAAATCAAATCCTTGTGTTCTCTCCTTTGTAAGGAAATCCATCAACTGCTCGTCCTGTTGTGCGGTGGTTAATCCACGCCAATCTTGTTCCATCCAAGGCAACTGGATATCTGATAAAACCATTTGAAGAGGCTTTTCTAATCCCTCCCAAACACATTGAGCCCGCAACACTGCGTGTCGATTAACCACTTGTTGCCAAGCGGATTGAAAAGCGGCTAGATTGAGAACACCGGCAAGGGTTAAGCGCAATTGTTCAAAGTAGACACCAGATTTTGGCGCATAAAGGGTATGGAAAAGCATTCCTTCCTGCATCGGTGACAGCGGATAAAGATCATCCAGTTGTTGTAACCCCACTATCTTATCCAAGGTAGTTTGTTGGAGGCGAGCTAATGGAAAATCGGATGGTGTATAGCCTCGCGCTTCGGGTAATTGACAATGTGCTATCAGTGCTTGGAGGGCTGTTATAAAACTTTGAGCCAAATGCTCTACCGTGGTGCTTTTAAAATGACTTTTGCTATAGCTCCAATCAATCCGTAGTTGATCATCGCTGATAAGGCCGTTGATATCCAATAAGTAAGCACGGGGATTGGTAGCACCTTGGAATGCACCACTGTCTTCAGAGGCCAAACCTAATAGCGGTTCTTCTGAAAATTGCTGAAACTGACCCAAATAATTAAAACTAACCTGCGCTTGGGGCAACGCTTGTAAACGTGAAGCCTGTTCAGGATTGAGATATTTCAGCAAGCCA
Organism: Candidatus Parabeggiatoa sp. nov. 3; assembly: GCA_003645185.1. Lineage (GTDB taxonomy): Bacteria > Pseudomonadota > Gammaproteobacteria > Beggiatoales > Beggiatoaceae > Parabeggiatoa. Next base: position 8,484 of record QNEL01000223.1, on the reverse strand, counting down.
TAACCAATCCCATGATTGGGTATGCGACGCAATTGTTCTTTAATCGTTTTGAGAGCCGTACTTGCATCATTGGAAACCGCACGAAGATTGAGTAACACGGGGTATAAGCTGGTAAACCAACCAACTGTGCGTGATAAATCCACGTCTTCAAATAATTCTTCGCGTCCGTGTCCCTCAAAGTCAATTAGGAGACTTTTTTCGCCAGTCCACCCGGTAAAGCTTTGCACTAAAGCGGTTAAAAAAACATCATTAATCTGAGTTCGATAGGCTTTAGGTACTTCGCTCAACAAAGCGCGTGTTTGCTCTACGCTTAAATACACGGTGATTTGGGCAGTATTGGCGATGGTATTAGCCTGATCTGAGGCAGGATAATCCACTGGCAAAGATTTGACTTGTTTGCGAACGTCGGCCAACCACTCTTCTAATTCCGCATTGAGCGAGCCTGAGACAGCATATTCGGTCAAGTGCTTGGCCCATTGTTGGAACGAAGTCGTTTTCGGGGGTAACGCGATAACCTCACTTTGAGTCAATTGTTGATAGGCCAGCATGAAATCTTCTAATAAAATACGCCAAGAAACCCCATCTATTGCTAAGTGATGGATAACAAAAAACAAACGATTAGGCTTATCAAAGCCTAACTGGAACAAAGCCACTCGTAGCAACGGCCCTTCAGATAGGTTAAGGCTGGCTTGTAATTCGGCTGCCGTCGACTCAATCCTTTGCAACTGTTCTGCCGTGCTTAATTCGGATAAATCTTTAACCATTATCAGTGAACCGCTATCAGTTATCAGTGAAACGTTATTCGTTATCCATTGTTCAATTCCACCCTGAAGGGATTTAAAACGCAACCGCAATACGTCATGGTGTTGCAGCAATTGCTTTATTATTAGTTCTAACTGTTCCGGCGTGAGTTGAGGTGAAATTTTAAGTAAAATGGCTTGATTGAAATGATGCGCTTCTGGCAGTTGTTGTTCAAAGAACCAATGCTGAATGGGAGTTTGTGGCACTTCACCGGTTACTAAGCCTTGTTCAGCTTGGCGCGATAAACCCATCTGGGCAACTCTCGCTAATTCGGCAATGGTTTGATGTTGAAACAATTGTCTAGGTGTTAGTTGTAAACCAGCCTGATTGGCACGGGAAATCACTTGAATGCTAATAATTGAATCCCCGCCTAATTCAAAGAAGTTATCATGAACACCTACTCTTTCAATGCCCAATACTTCAGCCCAAATGCCAGCTAATCTTTCCTCATCAGGTGTCCGAGGTGCGACAAACTGTTCTTCTGATATTTCATGGCTGACCGATAATTGAGATAATGCGCGACGATCTATTTTACCGTTGGGCGTGAGCGGCAGTGCTTCTAACGTGACAAAGGCCGAAGGTATCATGTAATCGGGCAATCTGTCTTTGAGAAAAGAACGTAATTCAGTATTATCAATGGTTTGCCCTTGATTGGGTACTAAACAGGCCACTAAACGTTTGTCGCCTGATTCAAGCTCATGAACAATAACGGCATTCTCTTGCACGGCCGGATGTTGTACCAGTATCGCTTCGATTTCTCCCAGTTCGATCCGAAAACCACGCATTTTGACTTGGTTATCTATGCGCCCCAAGTACTCAATATTACCATCAGGCAGATAGCGGGCTAAGTCGCCAGTTTTGTAGAGGCGTGAATTGGGATCATCACTAAACGGATTTTTGATGAATTTTTCTGCCGTCAATTCGGGGCGATTGAGGTAGCCGCGTGCTAATCCGGCACCGCCGATGTGTAATTCACCCGGAATGCCGATGGGAGTGGGTTGGAGATGGCTGTCTAGCATATAGGCTTGCAAATCAGGGATAGGAAAACCAATTAGGCTACCCTGGCTGTTCAGATCAGCTAAGGTCAATGGACGATAAGTTACATGTACCGTCGTTTCAGTAATGCCATACATATTGACTAATTGGGGAATTTGGTCGCCATGCCGCTCAAACCAAGGCGTTAAGCTCTGAAATTCTAGAGCCTCGCCACCAAAAATGACGAGTCGTAAGTTCAAGTCAGAACGATTTCCCTTTTGGTCTTCCGCCGTCATTAATTGACGAAAGGCTGACGGTGTCTGATTGAGAACAGTGACACCCTTCGTTTTGAGTAACTCATAGAAAGCTTCCGGTGAACGTGATATCCAATAGGGTACGACTACCAGGCTCCCCCCATAAAGCAATGCTCCCCAAAGTTCCCATACTGAAAAATCAAAAGCATAGGAATGAAAGAACGTCCACACATCCCTTTCATGAAAGTGAAACCAAGACTGCGTGGCTGTAAACAAGCGAGCGACATTAAAATGACGCACTAAAACACCTTTAGGCTTACCGGTTGAACCAGACGTATAAATCACATAAGCTAAATTTTCTGGCCCCACACCACTGGCCACATTTTCAGAACGATATTGTGAAAAAGTTTCCGCTTCAGCATCTAAACAAACCACCAGCGCCTGAGTTTCTGGCAGTTTCTCTTTTAAACTGGATTGAGTCAATAACACCGGCACTTGTGCATCATCCAACATAAACGCCAAACGCGCTGCCGGATAAGCCGGATCAAGTGGCACATAAGCCCCCCCTGCCTTGAGAATGCCCAATAGCCCAATCATCATTTCAAGGGAACGCTCAACGCAAATGCCCACTAGACAGTTATCAGTTATCAGTGAACAGTTATCAGTACCGGTTTTAAGGTTAAGCAGATAATGGGCCAATTGATTGGCTTTGGTATTTAATTCTTGATAAGTCAGTTGTTGATCTTCAAAAACGACAGCTATGGCATCTGGCGTTTTGTCAACCTGTTCTTCAAATAGATTAACTATCGTTTTATCATGCGGATAATCGACAAAAGTGTCGTTCCAAGCCAAAAGTTGCTGCTGTTCTGCGGCCGTGAGCAACGGTAGTGCGGTAATGGGTTGTTGCGGATTTTGGACTATACCTTTGAGCAGTACTTTAAAGTGCCCAATCATGCGTTCTATGGTATCGGCGTTGAACAAATCAATGTTGTACTTAAAGTTGCCAGATAAGGCATTTCCAGACTCGATGATTTCCAGCGTTAAGTCAAATTGGCCCTCTTGTTGTGGTATGACAAAAGGTTTCACTTCAAGCCCCCCCAAATTCATTTTGACTGCGGAATCTGAAGTTATCGCTGAAAAATCTGTCAAATCCCCTACTTGGGCTTTTTGTAACGCAAAATCCACTTGGAAAAGCGGTGAATAACTGGGCATCCGCTTGGGTTGCAAACGTTCAACCAGTAAAGGAAATGGGTAATCTTGGTGATCGATGGCAGCCAGTACTGTGTCGCGCACCTTTTTGAGAAAGGTTTTAAAGTCGGGGTTGCCGGCACAATGGGTACGCAGTACGACTGGATTAACAAAATAGCCAACAATGCCGCTGAAATTAGTGTTATTTCTGCCAGCAGTAGGGATACCGACTAAGATATCATCCTGTCCGGTGTAACGGTACAGCAGAATTTGAAAAGTGGCCAGTAAGAGGCTGAACAAGGTTGTATCGAAAGTCTGGGCCAGCACTTTTAATTGTTGCGTTAACGTCTCGTCTAATTGAAAAAAATGGGTAGCACCGTGATAAGTCTGCACCGGGGGCCGAGGACGGTCGGTAGGCAATTGCAGTACCGGTAGTTCACCACTCAGTTGTTTTTGCCAGTACTGCCATAGCCTTTCACCCTCAGGGCCAGCCAGTATGTCTGTTTGCCACTGTACATAGTCCCTGTAACTATACTGCAATTTTGGTAAAGCCGGTGTTTGCCCCATTGCTATAGCCGGATAGGTTTGACTGAACTCATCCATGAAAAGCCATAACGACCAACCATCAAAGACAATATGATGTACGGTGATTAATAGTACATGGTCTTGTTCGGTATGGCTAAACATATGAACTCGCATTAGGGGGCCTTGCGCCAAATCATAAGGACGTTGGTAGGCCTGAATGACTTGCTGTTTTAATTGTTCTTCATTCCAGTCTGACGCGTCGATAGTCTCAAACCACACATTCTGTTTAGGTTGAATCCTTATGTGTGGTTGACCGTCTTGGACCGGAAAAACGGCACGTAGCACCGGATGGCGATCTAGCAAAAACTGGAAAGTGCGTTTCATGGCTGCACTATCCACCTTTGAGCAGATACGCAGTGTGGCCGCAACATTATATGCCGCACTGTCTATGGCATTTTGGTGTACAAACCACAACGCTTGTTGACCGTGGGATAAGGGATATTCTTCCGGCTCAGTGACCGCTTTTCGCAATAAACTGAGTAATTCTGTTTTGTGTTGTTTGAGAATATCCAATACTTCGGGCGTTAATACGCCCGAAGAGCCCTCGCAACAAAGATCATCTCCTTCTACCCATAACTTGGCACCACCTTGGGTAATTTCTTCAATAAACTGTTTTATATTCATAATATTACTTTAACGTTACCATAGAATTCACCTATGGCTATTCACATTCAACCCCTATCGGGGTTGGCACATTTGGTTACCATGTAAATAGCCCTCAGTAGAACTTGGGGAACCAATCGAAATAACTACGGTTCCCAATCAAATTAATCATTCACGGCAAACTGAGGAATGGAATAATTACCCCCAAAGGCCTTAAATAAGCTGTTAATTCCTTCATAATCTGAGGCGTAAATATCCGCCCGGCCATCAATATAGGTTAGCACTTCTTTTGTGAAACCACCAGTTGAGACCAGCCATAGGTGTATCTCCGGGACTGCTGTACTCTCTTCTTTATGTACCTGAATCAAAACTTGTGCGGCACTCTCAAGCTTTTTGATTTGCTTAAGGTCCATGGTGGTTTTAGTATATTTACACTCACAAAGCCAGACTTTATGACTTCTTTCTTCCTTGCCAAACACATCAATCTGGTAAGAGGGTGTTTTGGCTCCTTTTACCGTCATTGTTTTCACCAATTGGAATAATGGTACCTCTACCTCACCCGTTTGACCAAACCAGCTACCTGGCATAAGCTCATGGTTAAACTTCATCATGGAGACTTCAACGACCATCTCCAAAAATTTACCTTTCAGGGTATTTGTTAAATTCTGTTGGCTCAAGTCAATTTGGTCAAGCCCCTCCAAGTCTTGTTCATACACAAACTTAATAAACCGCATCAGACAGATATCATTAAAGGTATAATATTTAGCGGCAGTCCTATACACCAAGTCTGCCATATACAGTTTTTCGATCTTCTGCTCAACCGCTTGTTTAGGAACCTTGAGCTTTTTGGCAATCGCCTTAATATCCACCGGTTGATTGTTATATTGGGTGAAATAATAGATGATTTTTTTACCTAACTCTAAATCATCATCAGCATTGATATATTTCCGGTTATCTTCAAAATGAGTCTGCCAGAAACCGAAAATTTTACCGTTTTCAATCTCATAACGGATGACCAGATCAATGGCTTTTTCATCCTCAAAGCTTTTGCCACCACACTGAGAGGTTGCAAGGCAATATAAATAATAAGGGTGTCCTCCCACTTGGGCACTGGCATAGAGGGCCAGTTCCGGTGTAGTTACCTTATTCTGGGCATAATATTTCAGGGTATTGAGTAAGAGTGCGGCCCCATCTGGAATGGACAGGGGTTTTATATACATAAAGTCAAATCGTCCACCCAAGGGTCCACCCATGACGGTCCTGAAAATAAGAGTCACAGCAGAGCCGGATACCAGCATGGGTGCCTTACGGCTTTGAGCTTGCCTATCATAAGTGGCGGTGAGATTGATTGCCCCTTGTCCATTCAAGCGATCTTTAAAATCCAGCTTTGCAAAAAGTTCTTTCGACATGTTATAGACATGGAATTTCATATCCTGAAATTCATCGATAATCACAGCCACTCTGATGTTTGTATATGATGCCAGTTGTTCCGGCTCACAGATAAAAGCATCCCAATGAATCAAGGCATCCTCATCACCGTGGCGATTATAGCGTTTAAGAAATGCCTGAATAGATTCCTGTGCTAGGAGAGCGGCTTTGTGGGTTGTTTGGTAGGTTAATAAGTCTTCCAATTCCATCTTTTTATTTCTAAACAACACAGGATCTTGTTCACAATAGGCCAGATACTGTCTAAAAAACGTGGTGGCATATTCTAGGAGAAACTCTTTTAATGTCCTTTGTTCTCGCGTCATTTTGAAATAAAATGGGGCCACTTGATACTCTGGTTTAAAAAAGACGGTATTCACCAACCGATCCAATAATACCGTCTTTCCTATCCGCCGGGGTGCAATGAGCGCCGTACTCCATGAACCCATGCGGGAGATAGCCTTAACCCATTGGTCCAATTCCCTCAAGAGTTCCACCCTATCAGTAAATTCATCCTCGTGTACCATCTCTTCTACCGGCCATATCTTGGTTTCAAGCATTATTATATACCTCCTTTTACGCCCGAAGAGCCCTCGCAACAAAGATCATCTCCCTCTACCCATAACCCACCTTGGGTAATTTCTTCAATAAACTGTTTTATATTCATAATCTTACTTTAACAATAGTCTCATTTTTTAGTTGATTTGGGGTATCTGTATTGATTGCCGATGGCGTTTTCTGCCATTGTTCAGCGACAAGTTCGGCTAAACCTTCAATACTAGCATTTTCCAAAAACTTGACAACCGGTATAGTGACATTCAGTTCGTTCGTTAAGCGGTTTCTCAATTCAACCGCCATCAGTGAATCAAGTCCCATCTGGGTTAAGTTTTTTTGCTTATCTATTTGATTTATAGGCAGTTTAAATACCACAGCCACTTGTTCTTGCAGATATGTCGGTAAAAGTGCCCGATATTCATCCAGCGACGCAGCAGTTTTTAATTGCTGTAGTAGCTGTAAGATTTTAGCAGATGCCGGCGTACTTGGTAATGGTGCTTGGGCAGTCAACTCAGAGAAGAAAGGGAGCATTATACGCTCAGCCTGAAACAGTTGCAACAACTGTTGTCGGTTGATAGGTATGACTCCGACTTGGGTAGCCGATTGTAAAAACAGTTGCTCTAGTATTTGCAATCCTTGCTGAGGGGCTATGCTCCCTAAGCCTTTCTTATGCATTTGCTCATCAGCCTTGCGCTCGGCAGCCATGCCGATTTCTGACCATGCACCCCAGTTGATGCTCATACAGGGTAAGCCTTGGGCCCGGCGATAATGGGCCAACGCATCCAGAAAAGTATTTGCGGCGGCATAGTTGGCTTGAGCTATTGAGCCAAGTAGGGAAGCCGCTGAAGAAAAGAGTACCAAGAAATCAAGGGATTTATCCTGAGTTAAGAGGTGTAGATTCCAAGCCCCTTGTACCTTGGGTGCCATGACTTTTTCAAAGGCTTCCCAAGTTTTAGAAGCAAGGACACCGTCATCCAAAACACCAGCAGCATGGATAATCCCTCGCAAAGGTGGCTGCTCAATGTCTGCTAATACTTGGGCGATTTGCGTTGCGATGGATACATCGGCCCCCGCGACAATGACTTCAGCACCGGCTTGCTCTAACGCCTTTAACTGGCTCTTGACATTCGGGTTAGCACCACTACGTCCTACCAGCACGAGATGTTTTGCGCCTTGTTTCACCATCCAACCGGCTATCAGTAATCCTAAACTTCCCAAACCGCCAGTGATCATATAAGTGCTATCCGTTCGGAATAACAGCGATTTATCCATTGTGTCGGTGGGCAGTGTCATGACAATTTTGCCAATATGTTTGGCTTGCTGCATATAACGGAACGCGCTGATCGCATCGACAATCGGAAATACCTTGCGCGGTAACGGCTTAAGTTGACCAGCTTTAAATTGCAGCATCAGTTCATGTAGCATTGACTTTATCAAAGCCGGCTGTTGTTGACATATCTGTGCAAGATCAACCAGAAAGTAGGCAATATCCGGTTTGAATTGCGCTACTTGGCTGGATGTCCAAACACCGCTCTTGGCAATTTCCAAAAAGCGACCACTGCTACGCAGCACCGAGAGACTCTTGGGAATGAATCCTTCTCCGGTCAGAGAGTTAAGCACAATATCTACGCCCTCTCCCGAAGTGCTTGCCATCACTTGTTCTGCAAAATCCAGCGTTCGTGAATTCATCATAAGTTCCACACCGATGGATTTTAGAAATGCCCACTTGTGAGGACTGCATGTGCCAAAAACTTCTGCCCCGGCTTGCTGTGCCAGTTGGATAGCGGCTTGCCCCACACCGCCAGTAGCCGCATGGATTAATACACGATCACCGGCCGATATTTTAGCGAGGTGATGCAGCGTGTAGTATGCTGTTAAAAATACCACCGGGATAGTGGCAGCCTCTTCAAAGCTCAATTTTTCGGGTTTAGGTGCGACCATAGCCGCATTGATCGTGACATATTGACTAAAGCTACCCGGGACAATAGCGATAACCGGATCGCCTATTTCAAAACCTTCCACCCCTTCTCCAATGGTGGTAATTTTACCAGCACACTCACCGCCCAAGGAACCCGCATCACCCGGATATAAATCCAGT
>QNEL01000222.1 GCA_003645185.1 Candidatus Parabeggiatoa sp. nov. 3 | reverse complement strand
GCAGGAGGGCGAACACGTAGGAGGGCGAACACGCAGGAGGGCGAACACGCAGGAGGGCGAACACGCAGGAGGGCGAACACGCAGGAGGGTGAACACGCAGGAGGGCGAACACGCAGGAGGGCGAACACGCAGGAGGGCGAACACGCAGGAGGGCGAACACGCAGGTTCGCCCCTACAAAATAGCGTTTTGTAGGGGCAGACCTGCGTGTCTGCCCTTGTGAAATTACCTGAACATCTATAGCACCCACGCTTGCTTATTTATTCTGATCACAAACCGCAACCGCTTGTCGGCCTAAGCAATCTACTGGAATGGCAAGCGGTGGACGAGGTTTGGCTTCTGTCGATAAAGGTACAACAACAACGGTATGTCTTGCTCTATTGATAGTATTGAGATCAGTTTGCCATGAAATCAGTGAAGTTCTGGCATAATCACGGGTATGACTTGATTTCTATTTTTACGATAAATCCGAAAATCGCTATCCAACGTCAACACGGCACTATCGGGATAGCGTTCGGCCATTCTGACTAAACAAGCATCTGCGAATGACATCGGGACAGTCGTATATTTCCGCATCAACTGTTCAATGCTTTTGGCTTCATCATCTAAATGAAAAGAGATTTCGATAGAACCATTATGCACCATTTCTAATAATATAGCGGGTTCTTGTGTGGTGCGCTTTTTTAACAAAAAACTGGCTTCAGTAATAACCGCTTCACAAGTGATAAGTGGGCCTTTCATGTCAGCTAATTGTTGAAGACTCCAATAGTGATAATCATCACGTTCACTGAGAAGGGCGATTAAAGGGCCAGTATCAAGAATGATAGGAGTTGCTGTCATGAACCAAAACCCTCAAAGTACGTTTTGTTAGTAGACAAGTCTTTCGGCGCATCTTTTACACAGCCAATGTAATCTTTCATTAACGCCAAACATGAAACGGCTTGAGTGTCAGTTGCCGTCTGATTCTGGACTTTTTTTTCAGTTTTCATTTGGTGCAAAACAACGACGATGTCATTAATATTAGCCGTATCGGGCAATTGTGAAATCGCTGTGAGTGCAGATTGTTTTAATGTTTCCATTATAAGTTCCTCTTCAATAGGTAATAGGTTGAATAAAGTATTTGAACAGGATTACACGGATTTAGGGATTAACAAGATTTTATTGTGTGAATTAATCCTGTTTATCCGTCAAGAAGTGGCCGCCTATTCCAAGCCCTCATCTCCAAAAACCACAGAAGCATCCCATTCTCTAAGCGAAAGCGAATTTGGCTTGCCTTCTAAAACAAGTCAATCCTATTGACTCTGTTTCTGTTTAGTTATAATGATAACGACATTGCACAATGATTAATTCATCGTTGGAAAAAGTATAAACCAAACGATGTTCATCTGTAATACGACGTGACCAAAAACCGCTAAACTGATGTTTTAACTGTTCAGGTTTACCTAAGCCGGCAAAGGGTTCACGCTGAATATCTTTAATCAACAGGTTAATCCGTTTCAAAATTTTCTTGTCTGTTTCTTGCCAGTATAACTAATCCTGCCAAGCGCGATCACGAAAACTAATCATAGCATATCGACCAATTCATGTTGTACTAAATTTTGACGCAGACGAATTTATTCCACGGCTTCTAGCAAGTCTTTAGTATTGGCACTAGAGCGAGTTAAATAGGCCGTTTCTTGCCAAGCATTAAAGTCATCCAAACTCATAATCACTGCCGGCTTATGATGCTCGTGTGTGACTATCAATGGTTCATGATTCTCATTGACTTGATCTATCACGTTCAAGAAATCTTGCACGGCTTCATTTAATGTCATTGCTTGCATCGTTTACTCCTAATATTACACTCGTATTTTGAACAAGATTACACGGATTTAAAGATTAACAGGATTAATTCACACCAATAATCCTGTCAGTCCTTTAATCCGTGCCCGCCTATTCCAACCCCTCATCCCCAAAAACCACATTCGCATTCCATTCTCGCGCTTGAGCAAATTTGGCTTTGGCTTCTTCTGTTTTGCCTTCTTTAAGTAGTTCTCTAGCTTGTTTGGTTAATTCAATTGCACCAAGGGTATCTTTAGTTGGGGCAGGTTTTTTCAAAGGGGCGGTGGTTGCCCTTATGTTTTTGCCATTCTTTGTGGCTGAAATTACGGTTGACAATAGCACAAACCTGTTTTACCTTCTATTTTTATCTGTTTTCCTTTTTAGGATGGATTTCAAAAGTTTTTTGTGATCGAAAAAAGCATACATCAAATTCTAGGAAAAAATTGATTTGTCCCAAAATTAAAGGTACATTTTCTGATCGTGTCCAAGCAAAAGCCAAGCGTACTGGTGTAAACTTGGCAATAGTTGCTGTGATAAGCAAACCGTAAGCGGGTAAATTGGCTAAATTTCCTGCTAATTGTACTGAGGTATTTTGTTCTTCCCATCTTGCTCCCAGTTGTAAGCCAATTTGGTAAGGCATTACGTTTACACTCGCTCCAGTGTCTAATAACCCTGATGTTTCTACGTTATTATTTCCATAGCTTAAAGTAAGCGGTAAATAGGGAGAAAAGTTGAGTCCGCCAAAATCATCAGAAACTTGACTGTATGTAAATGGTTCTGCATTAATCATGTTTAGGTGCTTGATTGTTTAGTTTATCTTCTGCTAACATATTTAACAGTGTATTTGCTGCACTAGAAGCATCATAAAGTTTCCAATCCAAATAATTTCCAGTAACGGAAGATGAATCTATACCTTCTTCTTGTGCCAATTGTGAAATCAAAAATAGGACAATGCGTAGCTTATCTGCTCGTGGTAAGACTTGTAACGTAGGTAATAGTTGACTAGTCGAAATACTTGTTTCCATTTTTTATTTCCTGGTTAATAAAAATCCTAAGACAAGACAAAATAATCCTGTCAATCCGTCAAGAAGTTAAATCCTGTTCAAAATCCTTTAGTTATCTCCAAAAACAACAGAAGCATCCCTTTCTTTTGCTTAGGCTATCGGCTTTGGATTCTTCTATTTTACCTTTTTGGGATTCCATAACGTTCCACAATTTATCAAAAACGATAAGCTTTGCTTCGATGTCGTACCGCAATAATATCCACCCATTTTTCTTCTTCAGAGACCGAATAAATCACCCGATAATCACCAACACGAATACGCCACAGGTTTTTTTGTCCTTGAATTTTTAAGCAACCTGGAGGATATGGGTTTTCCGCTAATGCCTCGATTTTTGGAAATATCCGCTCAAGTATCATTGGGTCAAGTTGTTCTAATTCTTTACGTGCCGAACGGCAGATTGTAACGCGGTATTTAGCCATGCTTCAATTTTCCTCGTTGTAGTAATTCTGCCTTGAAATTCTCCAAAGAGTCGCGGGGTTCGTCTTTACGCTGCATAGCTAACAAGTTGTCATAAAAATCTTCCCACAGTTCTCCGTACATTTTTAGATCAATGACAACGGCGACTTGCGTTTGTTGTCCATCGACGATAAAATTAATACCTTGCATAGTGTTTTCCTATTTTTTCGTTGTTAGTTGTTTTATTTAATCCTATCCATCCGTCAAGAAGTTAAATCCTATTCAAAGCCCATCATCCCCAAAAACCACCGTCGCATTCCATTCTCTAGGCGAATGCGAATTTGGCTAGTTCTGTTTTGCCTTCTTTAAGTAGTTCTCTCGCTTCTTGGGTTAATTCAATTGCGCCAAGGGTGTCTTTGGGTAAGTTTGGGCAAGTTTTTTCATGAGGGCGATTGCCCATATATTGTGACCCTTCTTTTTGACTGAAATTTGAGTTAATCAAGTGATAAGACTTGTTTCAGTCCATCTTCAAGTGCATCAATGTCTTTTTGAGATAAGTAACCTTCCAATTTCAATAATCTCGTTTTGTCCACTGCCCGAATTTGATCACAAACCGCAACCGCTTGTCGCCCTAAGCAATCTACTGGAATGGCAAGCGGTGGACGAGGTTTGGCTTCTGTCGATAAAGGGACAACAACAACGGTATGTCTTGCTCTGTTGATAGGTGTTGCACTGACTATCACGCAGGGGCGTTTTTTACGAATTTCAGCGCCTTGAGTGGGGTCGAAATTGACTCAATAAATATCACCACGATTCATGTTGGATACCATCGGCTATTGTGACGTTCCAGTCGGACATTTCTTGATTGAGCGTTTCATCAGCTTCAACTTCACAAGCACTCTGATAAAGTGCCAATTCACGTATTTGTAATTCCCTTTCGAGCAGTTGAATAAAGAACTGGCTATATTGTTGTTGAGGTATTAATATTTTCATTTTTACCACGAGTTCATCGGGTAAAAAAACGGATACTTGTTGCATGGTCAAAAATACCTGTGATATTTTGTTTCTTTAATTGTCAGAATAATAAATATCGTTTTGAACGAATAAAAAACTTTAAAATAAAATGGCTTCATTATGTGACTTCTTAAAGACTATCGCTTCGAGCCGAAATGTTTATTTATAAATCCTGATTCAGACCTCATTTATCCTGTCAATCCCATCAATCGCTTAAAACGAAGTAATCCTATTCAAAGCCCATCATCCCCAAAAACCACATTCGCATCCCATTCTCTAGCTTGGGATAATTTGGCTTTGGCAAGTTTTGTTTTGCCTTTTTTAAGTAGTTTTCTAGCTTTTTTGGTTAATTCAATAGCGCCAAGGGTGTCTTTGGGTAAATCAGGGCATGTTTTTTCGTGAGGGCGATTGCCCATATATTTTTGCCATTCTTTGTGACTGAAATTACGGTTGACAATCGCACAAGCTTGTTTTACCTAAAATTATAGAGCAACGTCTCACAATCTCACAGTATCATTAACCAGAAGCGAGGGTATTGCCATCGAAAATTTTCCACAGAATATTTATACCTGCCCAAAATAGCATAAAATGTGGTATGTACACTTACTTGTCCTTATACTTAGCGTCAATTTCAAGAAGTTTTCTCCGTTCTCTACGAAGAATATCAGTCAATTTTTCGATTTGTTCTTCCGACATAACTTCAGTTCGATTGAACCAATCTTGACGTTCCTCATCATTCATGGATTCTGAAATAAGCATAAGAATAATCAACTCATAGTCTTTACGTATTTTAGAAGGAACATTAAAATCTAAAACAGATTTTCCTGATAGGGTTCTAACTTCGCCTATATTTTTCTCTCCTAACATAAGACGTTGCAGCACTTCACGTAGCTTTTCACTGTCAGGAAAATATTTGAGAAGCTTTTCATTTAAACTTTCCCTTTTTGGCATAAAACGTTGCACTATCTCACGCAATTTCTCATTTTCATGAAAATCATTGAGAGCTTTTTCCCACACTACTTTGGCAGCATCTTTATCACCACTAACCCACAAAACTTCGCCTAAATGTGCTGCAACATCTGGAGCATTCTGTTTGACTTGTGCTTTACGCAAATATTCTAGGGATTCGGAATACTTTCCCATACGATACAACACCCATCCCATGCTATCTAAAAAGGCAAAATTATCAGGTTGCAAATGTAAAGCTCGTTTAATTAAATCATAAGCTTCTTGATAACGTTCAGTACGGTTAGCAAGTGTGTAACCCAAGGTATTAAGTGCATTGACGTGTTGCGGATTTATTTCTAAAATACGACGAAAATCCAGTTCGTATTGTTCCATCAAGCCCATTTTTTCTGCTAAATGACCATGCACATACAATACATCGATATTATCTGGTTTTAAGGAAAGTAATTGATTGCAAATTTCCAATGCGTGATTGTAACGTTTCTGATTAATTAAAAATTTGGTTAAACTAATCCCCTTTTTGATAGTATTTACCGGCACTGCTACGATATATTCAATAGCTTTGTCTGATTGTCCTTTTTTAGCTAAAGCCTTGGCAATACCAATTTGGGCATCATAATAATTTTTCCCTTCTTTATCCCAAACTTTCTTGTAGGTAGCAATAGCCTCATCAAATTTATCGTGTTTCAAGAGGAGGTTGCCCATATAATACCAAGCCAATTCATGGCTAGGTATGATCGCAACTTGATTTTGGTAAGCCGCAATCGCTTCATTAAACCTGCCTTGAACAGATAAAATATTCCCCATATAAAACCAAGTATGTTCTAGTTCAGGATCAATTTCAACTTGCTGCTTGTAAGCTGCCATCGCTTCATCAAGTTTATATTGTTTAGACAGAATATTCCCTATCGCTCTCCAAACTGTTTTATGGTATGGAGCAAGCTTACTTACCTTTGTATAGATAGTAATAGCTTTGTCCATCTCATCTTGTTCTTCCAATTTACTAGCTTTGTCCATCAATGTATTAACCAGTGCATCAACGGCAATTTTTCGTGCTTTGGTATCTGGATCAAAATCCAAGTGAGAATCTAGCATTAATGCTTTTTTAAATTCAGCTATTGCTGACTCAATGTTGCCTTGCTGTGCTAAATATTTCCCTTTATCTACCAAAGCCTGTGTTTTTCCTTCTTCATCGGTAAAAACAAAAAATTGTTTACGTTGTTCAGGAGTTAACTGTCGTGGAACAATTTTACTAGCGTAGTTAATTAGTTCTTGTGTATTAAAAATACGCCAAATACGGGCTATTCCATTATACGTTGCTACTACACGCTTTCCATCTGGACTGAAAGTAGCGTAGTGTAATTGATCTGGACCAAAAGCAACATGGTGTAATTTATCTTCATGCAATGTGACAAGCGGCTTTCCAGTGTTGATATCCCATATATGAGGAGATTCATCTAATATTGATTCAATAATCATACGTTGTCCATCAGGACTAAATTCATCATGATGTCCAACAGTGTCTTCGTAATTTTTTAATACGGACACAACAAACTGTTGGCCCGTCTTAAAATTCCATATAATAGGATTAGACGATCCTTTTCCCCATTTTATAAATACATGTTGTCCACTGGGAGTAAACAACGCATTGTCAATCCACATATCCTTACTCATTATAGCCATTTTGTTACCAGTTTTAGTATTCCAAAGGCGAGCTGTACCATCATTTACTGTTGCTGATACTGTGACTAAATATGATCCATTAGGGCTAAAATCCACAGAAGTGACTTCACCTGTGTGACCTAAGAATACAGTGAGCTGTTTCCCCGTATTCACATTCCAAAGACGAGCAGTATTGTCTTTCGATGCTGTAGCTAAATATTGTCCATCATGACTAAAAGAAGCATGTGTGGTTTCACCGTCATGTCCTATCAGTACAGTAAGTCGTTTGCCAGAAGAAGTTTCCCATATGGTAACAGTTTTATTTGACGTTGTAGCTACTTGCTGTCCATCTTTGCTAAATTCAATATGGCTAACTTTATCTTCTTGATTTATTGTTAATATTGTAACCAATTTACTTGTGTTGAGATTCCACAATTTATTACCTACAACTACATATTGCCTATCAGGACTAAGTATAACATCCCAGAAACTTTGATTACTTCCAAGCACAGCTAGTTTCTTACCAGTGTTAATATCCCATAAATAAGTACTGTCGTCATTTGTAGACGTAATTAAACGTTTTCCATCAGAATTGAAAAAAGCTCTTCTAACAAATACCTCATGTCTTAATACGGCAAGTTGTTTGCCAGTTTCAGCATTCCAAATGCGAGCAGTTTTATCATAGGATGCTGTAGCTATATAACGTCCATCAGGACTAAACTCAGCGTACGTCATTTCGTCATCATTCTGAAAGCTAGTGGAAGTATCAACTTCAGATTTTGTATGTCCCCTCAACACAGCAAGTTGGTTAAATTGTTTACTACTCTTCAAATCCCATAAACGAACTGTATTATTTCCTTCAGTTAGTAAGTATCTCCCATCTGGACTGAATTCGGTATAGCTAATAGCACCATGCCCTGATAGCACAAGGAGTTGCTTACCCGTATTTACATCCCAAATGCGGGCAGTTTCATCCGAAGAAGCAGTTATTACTTGCAGTCCGTTAGGACTAAATGCAGTATGGTTCATTCCATATCCCATTCTACTATGTCCTGCTAATGTGAATATTTTTTCTCCTGTTTCAGTATTCCATAGATAGGCAAAGGCATCATCAGAAGCAGTGATTATATATTCTCCATTAGGACTGATTGCAGCGTGCATAACAAATTCTTTATGTTTTAATACATATAACTGTTTTCCAGTATTGGCATCCCATACACGAGCAGTAGCATCCCTTGATGCTGTTACGATTTTCTGTCCATCTTGACTAAATACAGCATTAAAGACGGTATGCTTGTGTCCTTTTAATAAAGTGAGTAGCTTACCTGTCTTAGCATCCCATATACGTGGGATGGTGTCAAAAGATGTCGTAATTACACGTTTTCCGTCTGGACTAAATGCAACATCATGAACACCAAATTCATGTTCTGTCAACACAGCAATTTGTTCGCCTGTGTTAGGATCCCATAAATGAGCATTTGTATCTGTAGAACCACCTATTCTTAAAACCCCCCTACCAGAACCTGTGATTAAACGTTGACCATCAGGGCTAAATTCAACGTGCAAAATTGTATCTTCATTTTCTATCAACACACTGAGTTGCTCACCTGTATTAGCATCCCATAATCTGGCAGTTCCATCACTTGAAACAGTAGCAATTTGTTTTCCATCAGGACTGAAAGCTGCTTGATTAATGTCATTTTTATGCCCTATCAATGTAGTAAATTGCTTACCAGTTTTAACATCCCAAAGGCGAGCAGTATTATCTCTAGATGTTGTGAGTACACTATGTCCATTTGGGCTAAAGGTAGCATGAGAAATTTCTTCTTTATGCCCTTTTAATTCTATGTAGGTAGGCTGTTTAGTAAGAGCTTCGTACAATTGTACTTCTGCTTCAACCACATAAGGCTTATCAGGATTAGACATATCTTTGGGTAAAGCCTCCAAAGCTAGTAATATCCCATTAGTTACATTACCATTTTCTGTTTCTTGCTGTGCCAAATCAGCCAAAAACAAAGACTGACTACGCAGTGCATTATCTTTTTCTTGCTTTGCCCGTTGGCTTTCATCTTCAGCTAATTGTTGCTGTGTTTGAGCAACTTGACGTTGATTATCCGCCTCTATTCTTTGCTCATTAGCTAATTGTTGCTGTGTTTGAGCAAATTGACGTTGATTTTCTGCTTCAACTCTTTGTTCATCTGCCACTGTCCATTGTACATAAGAATAATAAGCCGCTCCAAGCAACACCAAAATCACCACCGCAACAATTGTCCGAATACTCCATTTTAAATCGCGTTGCCGCTTAACACTACGCTGAACAAAATCCAGAGCGAGTGTCGATAATGGCACTTTTTCAGTGTGTGTTTTAGCATAATCTTTGGCAATGTTCAAATTTAGCCCTTGTAGGAGCGCGCTTTTAGACTGGTTACTGTCCTGAAACTTTTTCGCATTAGCCTCAATATCACGTTGGATTTTTATCGCATCGCGGTTGTCATCTAGCCACCCACGCAATTGCCCCCAATGTTGCGTCAACGCTTCATGGGCAATATTGACTATGGCAACTTGTTCTTCTTTGGGTTTATCCGTGACGACTAAGTTTGCAGCGACTAATTTCTGAATCACTTGGTTGACGGGCACAGATTCAAACGGTAAGGCTGTCACTAAATCTTGTTGAGACAGTTGACGGCGGGTATCTGGGCTGCCTTCTCCTAATTGCGTTAATTCGATAAAAATCCGTTGCGCTGTTTTCTGTTCTGCTGGCGATAAGTTTTGATAAACGCCATTCGCGCCTTGTTCCAATGTACCCGCTATCTTGCCTAATTTTTCATAAGCCGAAT
This sequence comes from Candidatus Parabeggiatoa sp. nov. 3, assembly GCA_003645185.1. GTDB lineage: Bacteria > Pseudomonadota > Gammaproteobacteria > Beggiatoales > Beggiatoaceae > Parabeggiatoa. Next base: position 2,650 of record QNEL01000222.1, on the reverse strand, counting down.
AGGTTAATAGGCGTTGCGTGGCACAGGTTTTCCACAGTTCTTTTAAGGTATATTGTAATAGCGGTAGGCTGCCTAACGCGCCTTTGACATCTGCCAGCATTTCTGACACTAATTTTGGCTCAATTTGTAAGCCGACTTGTTGAGTCGGTGCGACAATCGCTTCTTCTAATTCGGCCGCTGTCATGGGCGTGACGATGATTTGATGGGCCTGAATTTTTTTGGCTAATTCGACATGGTGAGAACATTTATCTAAAAAGTCGGCACGCATGACGATGATTAAACTGAATGGATTATCCGTTTGTTCTACCGCTGTTAATAATAACTCAAAAAATTGTTCACGTTGCGCGTCGTTTTTGCATAAGGTAAAGAGTTCTTCAAATTGATCGATAACCAAGACGAGACGTTCAGTTTGCGCTTGCTTTATGAAATCGCTTAATTGTGCGGCGGGCATGCCGATGAGTGTGCCTAATGCTTTGAGCGGATCGGCTGTGGGTGTGATGACGGGTAGGATGGCCCACCGTTGTCTTTGCCGCAGTTCATAGAGTAACCCGGCCCGCACGACTGAGGATTTGCCATTGCCGGAGGCACCGAGTACGGCTAGGAAATTGGCCGTTTGCACTTTTTCCAGCAATTCCTCGGTGAGTTCGGTACGCCCTTTAAAGTAAAGCGGATCGTCTGGGTTTTTCTCAAAGTCAAACGATTCTAAACCTTTGAATGGGCAGATGTTTTTGTAATCGGCTTCAAGATCAAAGGCTTTATTGGTTAATAGGATGGGTTTGTCGGTTTTTTCAAATAGGAATCGTTGGGGGCCAGGGGCGGTTTGGTTTTTGATTTGAAGCTGTTCAATCAGTGTGAGGTGATCCACCCAAGGGTTGAGTTGTTGCGTATAATCTAACGTTTCTAATAAGGCTTTGGTTAAGAGGCCTTCTGCGTAGGCCTCTTCATGGGGCCTGGCTGAAGCGATGAAACATCTTTCATGATCGGTGTGTTGCGGGCTGGAATGGATGAGTTCTCCACTGTGGCAGGCATCGATCCAGACGATTTGTTGCTTGATGGGGCTTTTGTCTAATAATTCTCGTAGCCATGTTAAGGATATGCCCCATTGATTGTCTTGGGGATCGGCTTCACTGGTGGCTAAGAAGCCTTCGGTGTTGCCGTTTTTATGGTGTTGGCGTAAGCCATGCCCTGCAAAATAGATGAGCGCGGTGGTGGGGGGCGTGTGGCTTTTGGGTAGCAGGAGTTGTTCTATGGCTGGTTTTAAGGCTTGGGCATTTCGGCTTGAGTTATCAGTAGTGACCTGTTGTTTTGGGTCGATGACGGTTTTATCGCCTTGTTTGGTGGCGGGTAGGCGTGTGACGCGAAAATCGCCTTGGGTTTCTAGGCGTTGCGCTATTTGTTCGGCCCCGGCCGACAGTTGCGTCATTTCGGGGGGCATGTCTAAGTCGCTGTATTGGGTGATGGCGATGATTAATGCGTCGCGGGTTGGGTTTGGCATATTTTTTTTTCGAGTTGAATGGTTTATAGAAAGTATTATAGTACAATAATGTTTTTGATAGAACGCAGATGACGCTGATTGTCATGATTTACGCTGATTTAATTTATAAGGATATTGCTCATATTGTAGCACTACCTATACACCAATCCGATCATTCCTCTGATCCGTTGTACTAATATATATAGTCTAATACATCATGAACACCAAAACACTACTGGCTTTTTTACAAGCCTTACCGGCCTCGACAGATGCTGACTTAACCAATGATTCTGCTATCAAACAATTGGGTAATAAAGTGCAATTGCTCAATCCGTCTGAAATGCGGCCCAATGAGTGGGGCAAAATTCAAACGCAATTACAGACTATCCTTGCAAATGAAAAGTATGCGACTTTGAATCGCGCCTATCAAGCAGCCCTGCAAAAATTGGAAGCCATTGATATTACACAAGATTTATTGCCAACACCTGCGGAATTAAAAGCCGTGCAACCCGCTAATCGTCAAATTGGTACACTGGGTTATCACCCCGGGCCGGATTCAGAGTCTGAAAATGACGATGAGTTTGAAAATTATGAAATCATTAATCTCGCGATTGTTGTCTTAAATGATGACAAACCTGCTACCACTTCTAAAACCTTATTGCAGCGGTTGAATGCGTTTTTAACAGAGAAACGCGAGAGTACAGCCGATTAACGGTATAAACGGATTAAGAAACGCGAGAGTACAGCCGATTAACGGTATAAACGGTTTAAGAAACGCGAGAGTACAGCGGATTGACGGTATAAACGGATTAAGAAACGCGAGAGTACAGCCGATTAACGGTATAAACGGTTTAAGAAACGCGAGAGTACAGCCGATTAACGGTATAAACGGTTTAAGAAACGCGAGAGTACAGCCGATTAACGGTATAAACGAATTAAGAAACGCGAGAGTACAGCCGATTAACGGTATAAACGGTTTAAGAAACGCGAGAGTACAGCCGATTAACGGTATAAACGGATTAAGAAACGCGAGAGTACAGCGGATTAACGGTTTAAACGGTTTAAGAAACGCGAGAGTACAGCGGATTAACGGTATAAACGGATTAAGAAACGCGAGAGTATAGCCGATTAACGGTATAAACGGTTTAAGAAACGCGAGAGTACAGCCGATTAACG
>QNEL01000221.1 GCA_003645185.1 Candidatus Parabeggiatoa sp. nov. 3 | reverse complement strand
TATTTAAAAAAACAGAAAGGGGGCAACCACAAGGGATTGCCCCTACACAATGTCATGTAGGGGCAATCCCTTGTGGTTGCCCTTGGTTGTTAAATACCTGTTTATTTGTGCTTCAGTACTTAATTGTGAAACGTCGTTTTGAAGTCATTGTGAATAGTGAAACGTCGTTCCGAAGTCATTATTAACTGATTTCCACATTTCAGGCAAAAGTTTCGCTTCGCGAAACTTTTGCCTGAAACTGATAACTGATAACTGATAACTGATAAGGAAAAACAAAACATGTCTAAGCCGGTAATGTTATGTGTTGATGATGAAGCCGTGGTATTGGATAGCCTTAAGATACAACTCAAAAAAGAATTTGGTGATGCTTATCTCTATGAAATGGCTGAAAGTGCCGATGAAGCACTAGAAATCATTGAAGAATTGTACGAAGAAGATCATGAGATTATCGTGATAGTCTCGGATTGGTTAATGCCAGGTATGAAAGGAGATGAGTTTCTCATTCAAGTACATGAAAAATATCCAAACATTGTAAAAGTCATGTTAACCGGGCAAGCGGATGAGGATGCCATAGAACGGGCTCAAACTGAAGCGCATTTGCATCGTTGTTTATACAAACCTTGGAATGCCAAGGAATTAATTGAAACCATTCGATCAGGTATAGCCGCCTGATCCCCTTACCAATCCTATTCATAACTTGAAATAACATCGCCATCATCATCAATGTCAAAATCCCAATGGCATTTCGGGCATTCTACACCGCCTTCAGTGGCGGTGAAAATGTAATCACAGTATGGACAAACCACATTAATCTCTGTGATCAACTCTTCATCATCAGAAAAACGAGTAGACGAGAAATCAGATAAAGGGTTTTGTTCATACTGGCATCTCGCAAGTTCAAGAAGCTGTTCGAGTTCATCTTCAGCTTCTGATTCAACAGCATCAAGTTGAGAAGGCTTAATTTTTTTTTCTAAGCCTTCAAGTTGACGAATCAATTCTGGAATCGACGGCCGCCGATGAGGTTGTTCTTCAACACAATCACACAGTAAATCAAACAACGCAGGCGCTTCTGCCAACCGTCTGGGATTCAATTTTCGTGGACGCTCATTTGTCAACAAACGATACAAAGTTGCGCCAAACGCAAAAACATCACTTTTCACACTCGGCGGCCCATATTGTTCAAAACCTTGTTGTTCCGGCGACGCATAATCCAAAGTGCCAAACACCGCTTGTCCAAACAAACTGATCTTATTTAGTGTCTGTCGCGTGATCAGGGCTTGTTGCTGTAAAGGCTTTTCAACGTGAGCTAAACCAAAATCAATGATTTTGACAACCATCTCCGAGACTTGAGAAACATCTACCCTTTTTTTCAACAACACATTAGCCGGTTTTAAATCAAAATGTACAATACCAGCCACATGAGCAACTTCTAACCCCTTAGCGATTTGCAAGCCAACTTGTAAGCCTTCTGCTAAACTCAACTCACCCCGTTTTGCCAACCACGTTTCGCCATCTATTGCCCCCTCAAGATACTCCGTGACAAAAAAAGCGCGTTCTTGTTTTACCGGAACAACATAGCCATAATCCAGCGGCATCGGAACATACTCACCCGCTATCTCACTCATAGCAAAAGCTTCTTTAAAAACCTCCTCAACCGTACCCTGACAGTCTTCCCAAAAACACTTCACCACTACGCGCTGTTTTCGCAACCTATGTTCACACAAAAACACACAACCCATCCCCCCAGCCCCTAAAATCCGTTCAATAGGATACTTTTCCACATCATGCAAAGCATAAGCTTCTTGATCAATCTTGATAGCTTCTTGCAAAGCCATTAAAGCCCCATCAAACGCTTGATTTCGCAATCTCACTTGAAACAGATTAAAAGCTGCCAACGCCCGATCTGCTTCACTCAGCCTCATAGCCTGCGCTTCGCGCAATAAAGCCTCCGCTTCCGGCAAAGCCCCCGCCGAAGACAACACACTACCCCCCATAATCACTAATTGACTCAATTCAGGATTATTCAAATCTAAGCGTTTCAACTTCAAGGAAGCTCTCACGATTATGGATCGTCAGTTCATCACGCACTTTAATCTGCTTAGACAAATCAAAACGTCTCATCAATTGCCTCAAAGAAGCCTTAATCTCACGCACATCCTGCCACAAATCTTGTCTTTGCAAAGCCGCCAACGTCGCTTCCACTCGTGAATCAGAGCGTAATTGCTCATGCAAGAAAAACAAAATCGCGTTACCTAACAAATCATTAAACCTGAAAAAAGCAACCAACTCCTCATCTAATACATCAGGAGGTATCGCTTTTATACCCTGCAACTGCTCCAATACTAAGGCCGTGATCGAGAAAACATCCGTCTCAGTCATCAAAGCCGCCAAATCAGCCTCAGTCAATTGATTTTCTTCACCCTGAAACAGCACCGTTTTATGTTCGATTAAAACATCACATTTCGCAATCGTGCGACTGCAAAACTCTTGGAGAGGCAAATAACCTTGTACACCCTGTTCGCAAGCAAAAGGTTGTAAATAATCAGGTACAATATTACTCGCAAATTCCTCAATCACTTTAGCCTCGAAAATAGAAGCCTTACCTAAACCCGCAATAATAGCATTCAGGCCAGATTGGAAACTCTTTTGATAGGCCAAAGCAATCTCATAAGCCGACAAAGTAAAATGTTGTTCAAGAGTCGTCACCGCCTGGCTAATACTAGCCGGATCAGTAAACTTAATCACTTTCAATAAAGCGGACAACCCTTTTTGCATCAATGGAGGTAATGACATCGTGTTTCTTGTTTAATCATTTAGAAAAAAATATTCTGGTTATAATGGATTTTGGTGAAGCCTTTTCAAGCCGATGAAACGGCATATCAAAATCTCTTGTGATTATTATATACTTAGCTAAAGAATTGTAGGGTGGGTAACGTGTTTTTGTTGCCCACCAAATCTATATAAAAAGTAGAGACGCACGGCCGTGCGTCGAGACGAAGGGCATGCAAAAACTTGATTATCGAATGTTGAAAAATAAATCAATGATTGAATCCTTTGCCGTAACAAAGCCAATACCTTGGCAGCAGCTTTACGCAACACTGGTACTCATATCATGCCACATTAAGCCATTCCTCATAAACGTGAGTTCGACTTTAATATCAATAAGTTATACTCAATTTCAATTTTATCAATAAGTCATCAGGGCCACAGAAAAGATCATCACAACCATAATAAATGTCCGATTTAAAAAAATCGCATTCTGCCATTTAAACATAACTTATTGATTTAAATATCTATTTATAACGGCTTGACAAAATAAGTCGAACTCACGTTCGTTATAATCAAAAAGAATTTAAAAAAGGCTTGCATTTTCTTTTTTCGTGTAATAATTTATTTGGTATAAGAATATCAATAATTGACAAAACATGAATATAAGCAATTCCTTATTTACAATCCGATTAGAATAAAAAATAGAGTGGTCAGGTTGATGTTGAACAAGTGATCGTTTCAAGTGATCATTTCAACTGAACCTTAAAAACGTTCTATAGATGTTAATACAAATCGGTATCAACCAACTAAAAACCTCTTTAATTTCTTAGTACCCTTCGGGTACTTGAGCTTTTAGTTGGCTTGCTATTTTGAAATGATTTTTATGAAAATCTCTATTTGTATTTTGAGACTGATTTTGATAACATAAGGCAATTGCATCGTTTAGCGTTGCCCAAAGAGGTTCTTATTGCATTTGGGTGCGCGAGATGTTGCGCGTAGGGATTAGTGTCAGTGTGAAGGAAAGGATTGTACTTTGCGAAGCGTATTGTTCGGCATTTCTAAGTAGATGTTAGGAACGATAAATAAAACATCATCAACAAGAGGATTTAAATATAAGTATGCGTGCCAACAAGTTTGCCAATTTTGTGCTAATTGGTGGTATATTATTGTTCGGAATGATATTAGCCTATGCTCTATATAAGTATACCTACTATGATCCCCAAAAGCACATTTTTGTATTTACTGTCATTTCCTTCGTTGGAATGCTTATCTGTTTATTGGCGCTTAAATTGCGCCAAGATTACAAGATAAATTTGGTTCTAATGAGCTTATCAATTGTTTTTGTGGTGTATTTGGTAGAAATTGTTCTATTTTTTGTAAGCCCTCCTCTTTATGAACGTGAACGTGTACATCTTCAACTAGCCCAAAAAATGGGAATGTCTTTTGATACAAGAACAAAGCAGGAAGTCATTGATGACCTGAAAAAACGAAGTGTGGATGCCGTACCATTTGTTTATCCTTCACTTCATGTCAGTTCTAATGGCTTAGAAATAGAGGGACAAAGAATTTTTCCCTTGGGTGGCATATCGCAAAAGACAACCGTTTTATGCAACGAAAATGGGGAATGGGCCATTTACGAAAGCGATGAACATGGCTTTAACAACCCAACAGGGCTATTTGAAGAGGGAATAGATCTCTTGTTCGTTGGTGATTCATTTGCTCACGGTGATTGTGTTAAGCAAGGGGAATCAATTGTAGGCAAAATGCGAAGAATGTCAGGAATGCGAGTCATTAGCTTAGGAAGTGGTGCGAGTGGCCCATTGATTGAGTTTGCAAGCTTGAAAGAATATGGCCAGCCTTTGAAACCAAAATACGTATTGTGGATGTATTCTGAAGGCACAGATCAATGGGATTTTAAACAAGAACAACAATCCCCACTTCTTTTGAAATACCGTGATAGCCAATTTTCTCAACACTTGATTAGCAGACAATCAGAAATAGATTCTCTATTAAGTCAAGACGTACAAAAGAAAAGTGAGAAAAAACGGCAAGAACAAAAAACGATTCATATTCGTCAGTTGTTTAAGATAGTCAGACTCTTGCACTTACGTCATAAATTTAAGCCTTCTATACCACCGTGGACAACACCTTCTGCACCTTCTGCACAAACCTGGCTGTTGTTTACAGAATTGCTTGAAAAGGCCCAAAATTTCACTTCATCATGGGGTGGTCAGCTTTACTTTGTATATGTTCCTACATGGGCAAGATATGCTTATGCTAAGGATGTGGAACCGGCTAGTTTCCACCATCGTAATCGTGTATTGTCTATAGTTAAAGAACTGAATATTCCAATCATAGACATACATGAAAAAGTTTTTGCTGTTCATTCTGATCCAATGTCACTATATCCATTTAGGGTTAAAGGACACTATACGAATGAAGGCAATCATTTAGTGGCTCAAGCAATACATGCCTATTTGAAGGAAGAAAGCTTAAGTACTGAACCCTAAATTTTCAGGTATTTAAAAAAAAGAAAGGAGAAAGGGGGCAACCACAAGGGATTGCCCCTACGAACCGCCCGTAGGGGCAATCCCTTGTGGTTGCCCTTTGCGGTATAAATACCTGTTTATTTGTGCTTCAGTACTTAGGAACGGCTCAAAAATAACGTCCTCAATCTTTATATACTGTCCACCGTTATAATTTGAGTATTGGGTGGTTAGTCACCACCACCTGACTTGAGCTTTCAGACAACGGCTGAAAGCTGTTGGCTGTTAGAATCAATAATAGCGACCTTATGACGGTGCTAAGTATACACTCAATCCTTATACACCACTATTGAATGTGCCATGAGGACACACATCGAGGAAGGAAAATGGAGCAATAATGGTGGTGCCACACTGGGGTGTTAAATTTGAGCCACAATTGATTTATTTTTCACTCTATTTTTATTCCTAATGGGGAGATGGTGGGCAAACGGGCGGCTTCAATCTGGGTTTATATTGAGTTCATTGCCGCCCGTTTACCCACCCTACAAATCTTGGGTGAAAAAAAAGTCATCCCGTACCTGAAATTTAACACCCCACTGCCACACCAAGTAATCGAGTAATCAAGTAAGGCAATTCATAAAAATTAATAAACCTTTTATAGAGGGCGAACCTAGGGTGTTGACTGAAAGCTTTTTTTAGCGGGTATTTTTCATGCTGATTTTGTGTTTGTCAAAGGCCTTGAAAATAGCCATTAAAAATTTTGGTTCAACCCCGAAGGGGTTTTCAGGCTAAAGTTTCGCGGAGCGAAACTTTAGCCTGAAAATGTGAATAGCCCCAGGTGGAACCTGGGGTTCCTAAAAACAGCATGAAAAATACATCTCAAAAAAACCTCTCAGTCAACACCCTAGGGCGAACCTGCGTGTTCGCCCTTAAACCACTACCTATTGCAGGACTACCAAATAGTGTACTTTATGGGAAATTAAAATGAATATGAAATTTAAACCAATTATTGGTAATGGTTTTATGTTGATCATGAGTCTGATTTTTACTTTGCTAGCAGGAGAAATTGCAGTGCGCGTTGTCTTCCATAAAAGCATGGACTTTGATATGGAAATGTGGAAGTATGCCACTACGATTAAAATAGCGAGTGATGATCCAAGCGTCGGGCATAAACATCGTCCAAATCGTCGTGCGTTCTTGATGGGTGTTCCGGTCACTACCAATCGCTTTGGTCTGCGCGACGACGAAATATCGTTAAAAAAGCCGCACAATACTTACCGTATTGTTGTACTGGGTGACTCCATAACAATGGGTTGGGGCGTACCACAAGATAAGCTCTATCCCACTCAATTGGAAAACAGATTAAATACTCAATCACTAGACGGTTTTCCTCCAAATAGGCGTTACGAAGCACTTAACATGGGTGTGGGAAACTACAATACAGTGCAAGAAGTGACGAGCCTACGCACAATGGGTTTGCAATTTGAACCTGACATGATTTTATTGGGCTATTTTATCAATGATGCTGAATCAACTCCGCAACCCGTATCTGGCTTTCTAATTAATTATTCGTATTTGTATGCTTTTTTAGCTTCGCGCTTACGAGTATTATCATTGGGTGCGGGTAAATCTACCTATAAGAATTACTACTCTGGGTTGTATGCAGATAATCAACCGGGGTGGCAAGCCACTAAAGCTGCCCTAACTGAACTATCGGAAATAGGGAATCAACGAAATATCCCGGTTGTCATGTTTATCATCCCTGAACTGCATGACTTGGGTAGTGCTACTTATCCATTCGCAGACATCCACAAAAAATTAGTCGCATTGGGTACCAATTTAGGACTGCCAGTCATAGACTTATTCCCCATTTTTAGCGATTATTCCCCTGAAGATAAATTATGGGTTTCTCCCACTGATGCACATCACAATGCGTTAGCCCAAACTATGATTTCAGAAGGTATTTACAACGCTTTAAAGACACTCACAATAAACAATATACCCACAACAGATTGATATGATATATCGCTTTAATATGAGCAATAAGTACTGAAGCACAAATAAACCGGTATTTTACAACAAAGGGCTTGCCCCCCTTTCTGTTTTTTTTAAATACCTGAAAATTGATGGTTCAGTACTTAAGTTAAAAAGGCGGGGGTATTATGCCTTGATGGCGTGGGGGAGTGGGCAACCACTTCGGTGTGGTTAGGCGAAGATAATCATTTAACGCCACAGTGGGAAATTGATTTTCCACATTCTTTAGGCTTGTTATACTGTCCACCGTTATAATTTGCGCTTTTTTGGAAGTGAAAGGTTAGTCACCACCACCTGACTTGAGCTTTTAGACAACTGCTTTCACGCTTTCACGCAAAAGTACAGCTTCGCTCAACTTTAGCGTGAAAAAGATTTTGCGCGCAAAATCTTTGGCGTGAAAAGCTGTTGGCTGTTAGTTGTTAGTAATTAAAAAGCGCAATTTATGACAATGCTAAGTATATATTGGATCATTTAATTATTTATAACGGCTTAACAAAATAAGTTGAACTCACGTTATAAAAAGAGAATTAAAAAAGGCTTGTATTTTCTTTTTTCGTGTAATATTCACTATGCAAAATTCAATATCAATAATTGACAAAACGTGAATATATAGCGTTTCCCGATTTCTGGAAGTACAGAATCAATCATAAAAACCACAGATTAAAATGCTAAGGCCCTTGGGGCCTTAGCGTTTTTTTATGCAACCCCAGGTCGAACCTGGGGCTATTCACATTTTCTGAGCGTAGTTTCGCTTCGCTATACTTTAGCCTGAAAACCCCTTCTGGGTTGTGCGGTATTGTTCGGCATTTCTAAGCAGATGTTAGGAACGATAAATAAAACATCATCAACAAGAGGATTTAAATATAAGTATGCGTGCCAACAAATTTGCCAATTTTGTACTAATTGGTGGTCTATTATTGTTTGGAATGATATTAGCCTATGCTCTTTATAGGCTAATATACGATGATCCAAAAACACACATTTTTGTCTTTGCTGTCATTTCCTTCGTTGGAATGGTTATCTGTTTATTGGCGTTGAAATTGCGCCAAGATTACAAGATAAATTTGATCATAACGGGCTTCTCAATTGTTTTTGGGGTGTATTTGGTAGAAATTTTTCTATTTTTTGCCAGCCCTCCCAAACGTGTTGAACTAGCCCAAAAAATGGGAAGTCATTTTGACACGAGAACAAAATTAGAAGTCATTACAGAACTGAAAGAACAAGGTGTAGATGCTGTCCCATCTGTTTATCCTTCTTTTTTAATTAAATCTGATGGCTATGAATGGGCGATCCGTGAAAAAATTTTTCCGGTGGGTGGTATTTCACAAAAAACAACGGTTCTTTGCAACGAAAGCGGGAAATATGCCATTTACGAGAGCGATGAGCATGGTTTTAATAATCCAAAGGGGCTATTTGAAGTTGATAAAATAGACCTCTTACTCGTGGGTGATTCATTCACTCAAGGCTTCTGTGTTGCACAAGAAGAAGATATTGCAAGCCAATTACGACAGATGGCAGATGTCCGAGTGATTAGCCTCGGAATGGGTTGGAATGGCCCCTTGATCGAGTTTGCAAGTTTAAAAGAATATGGGGAGCCTTTTAGGCCAAAAAACGTGTTGTGGATATATTATGAAAAAAATGATCTGGAAGGTTTAAAACACGAACAACAATCCCCACTCCTTTTGAAATACCGTGATAGCCAATTTTCTCAACATTTGATTAGCAGACAATCAGAAATAGATTCTCTATTAAGTCAATATGTACAAAAGATGACTGAGAAAAAGCGGCAAGCTCAAAAACAGATTTATATTCGTGGGTTGCCGATAGTCAGACTCATGCACTTGCGTAATAAATTGAAGCAGATATTGAAGCCTTCTATTCCGCCACAGACAACCCCTTCAGCTCAAACATGGCTGTTGTTTACAGAATTGCTTGAAAAGGCCAAAATTTCAACTTCATCATGGGGTGGCCAGCTTTACTTTGTATATCTTCCTTCGTGGCCAAGATATGCTAAGGATGTGGAACAGGGTACTTTCCACCATCGTAATCGGGTATTGTCTATTGTTAAACATCTGAATATTCCAATCATAGACATACATGAAAAAGTTTTTGCTGTTCATCCTGATCCCGTCTCACTATTTCCCCTTAGGATTCAGGGACACTACACGAGTGAAGGCTATCGTTTAGTCGCTCAAGCAATACATACTCATTTAGTTTCGAACAATCAAAAATGAACATTCTTGGCATTTCCGCCTATTACCACGACAGTGCAGCTGCCCTAATTAGCGAAGGCGAGATTATCGCGGCAGCACAAGAAGAGCGTTTTTCGCGCAAAAAACATGATGCGCGTTTTCCTGTAAATGCCATTCGCTCTTGTTTAGAAATTGGGCAACTGTCTTTAGCCGATTTAGACTATGTCGTGTTTTATGATAAGCCATTCGTAAAGTTTGAGCGTCTTTTGGAGACGTATTTGGGTTTTGCGCCTAAAGGGTTTCGCTCTTTTGTGCAAGCGATGCCTATTTGGCTCAAAGAAAAATTGTATTTGAAAACAGTGCTGAAAAAAGAATTGATGGCACTCAGTACAAACCCATCACAATTACCCCCTTTATTATTTACTGAGCATCATCAAGCTCATGCGGCTTCCGCTTTTTTTCCTAGCCCGTTTAAAAAAGCAGCGGTATTATGCCTTGATGGCGTGGGGGAGTGGGCAACCACTTCGGTGTGGTTAGGCGAAGAGAATCATTTAACGCCACAGTGGGAAATTGATTTTCCACATTCCTTAGGCTTGTTATATTCCGCGTTTACTTATTTTACCGGGTTTAAAGTCAATTCCGGTGAATATAAGCTCATGGGATTGGCACCTTATGGCGAGCCGAAATATGTCCAAACCATTTTGGATCATTTAATTGATCTCAAAGAAGATGGCACTTTTCAGCTAGACATGCGTTATTTCAACTATGCGGTTGGATTAACCATGACAAATCGTCAGTTTGATAAATTATTTGGAGGGCCGCCGCGCCCACGAGAAAGCACTTTAACGCAGCGCGAGATGGATATTGCCCGTTCTATTCAAGTCGTGACTGAAGAAGTTGTACTACGTTTGGTGCGGAATGTACACAAAGAATTGGATGTCGATTATTTATGTTTAGCGGGCGGTGTCGCCCTGAATTGCGTTGCCAATGGACGCATTTTGCGGGAAAACCTTTTTAAAGACATTTGGATTCAACCCGCAGCCGGCGATGCCGGCGGTGCTTTAGGTGCCGCACTCAGCGTTTGGCACGAATATCAGGATAAACCAAGAACCGTTAATCAGATTGATTCTATGCGAGGGGCTTATTTAGGGCCGCAATCTTCTGATACCGATATCCGCACTTATCTTGAATCCATTAATGCGCCTTATGAAGAGTTACCGGATGAAAAACTTTTCCCAAAACTAGCCCAAATTTTGAATGATGAAAATGTTATAGGCTGGTTTCATGGGCGGATGGAATTTGGCCCGCGTGCTTTAGGAGGGCGTTCTATTCTTGGCGATCCACGTAGCACCAAAATGCAGTCAGTAATGAATATAAAGATTAAATACCGCGAATCTTTCCGCCCCTTTGCGCCATCTATCTTGTCTGAACGGGTGAGCGACTATTTTGAGATAGATCATGCCAGCCCTTATATGTTATTGGTAGCTGATGTCAAACCTGAATTTCGGTTGCCACTGACAGAATCGCAGCAAAAGTTATTTGGCATAGAAAAGCTCAATGTACCCCGTTCAACATTACCAGCCATTACGCATTTAGATTATTCTGCCCGCATTCAAACGGTGCATTCAGAAACCAATCCCCGTTATTATGCCTTATTAAAACAGTTTGAAGCATTAACAGGTTGCCCGATCTTGGTTAATACGTCATTTAATGTACGTGGTGAGCCGTTAGTCTGTACCCCTCAAGATGCTTATCAATGCTTTATGCGGACAGAGATGGATTATTTGGTATTAGAAAACTGCCTACTCTCTAAGCACAAACAGCCCGTCTGGGCAAAAGATGAAGCGTGGAAACAGGAATTTGAATTGGATTAATGGCAATAATTAAAAAACGCTAAAGACGCAAAAGACGCTATTTGCTCAAGAAAAATCCTTGCGTCTCTTGCGCCTCTTGCGCCTCTTGCGTTAAAAAATAAACGCTAAAGACGCAAAAGACGCTATTTGCTCAAGAAAAATCCATTGCGTCGTTTGCGCCTCTTGCGTTTTGAACGCCAATAACTCTTCAACAGCTATGGATTGCCCATAACTCAAATTCTACAATGAACTCAATTTTATGAAGGGGGTGAAATCCCTAATTGTTTGCAAATTCGGGTGATCGTGAAAAGAGGTATTTCGCGGTGACGTGGTACTGAAGTACGACGATTCAGCATTCGATTTTCCCAAATAGAATGTTCAGCACCTTCACGCACAAATTGACAACCTTGTTGAATTAAATAATTCAAAAAATCACGCCGCTTCATAGAGAGTCTCCTCTGGTACCACACGCACCAGATGGCTTGCTGTTAATAACAAATGTATAGGTTCTTCTATGTCAGCCTCTAAATCAGTACATAACGGATCGGATTTAGGTAAGGATTCGCCGTGCATTAGGTTGGTTTCTGCCATGTCAACTAATGCACTGGCTAATAATCGACGTGCTTCTTCAAGAGTCTTACCAAAGCTAATGGTGCCCGGAAAATCCAAAACTTCGCCATGGACACCTTCATCAAGAAATTTATACATTGCTTTGTAAGTCAACATATTCCACCCCTTTTGTTTATGTGGGTATGGGTCGTGAATCTAAGAGACCTTGTTCGGATTTAAAGAATATAATAGGGTTAGAAAATGATTTAAATCATTGCGTCGTTTGCGCCCCTTGCGCCCCTTGCGTTAAAAAAGAAACGCAAAAGACGCAAAAGACGCAAAAGACGCTATTCTTAAGTTATATCTTGATCAGTTATTGAATGCAAGAACGAAATCATTTTTTTCAAGATAAAAATGTAGTTTATCACAGGATTCCACAATATATAGACATTATTTCATTTTGTGGTTGAATTGATAAAAGAGTTATCCCTAACCGTTTTGTTGGTAACATTTAATGAAAGTACCATTCATCAAAGGGTGGGTAGCGTCTTTTTGCTGCCCACCATCACCCAATTACTTACGCTTCATCACTCTTAT
>QNEL01000220.1 GCA_003645185.1 Candidatus Parabeggiatoa sp. nov. 3 | reverse complement strand
CAAGCGTATCACTGGCCCGGCAATGTACGCGAACTGAAACATGCCATAACACATGCCATTATCCATAGTCGTCAACCCATTATCCGGCCTGACGTACTCCCACCTAAAATCCTAGAATCAATTCATCACAAATCCAAAACAAAACCAACACAAGATGAAACGATTGAGTTTGAAGGAGACGAACGAACTCGGCTGCTTAAAGCCCTAGAAAAAGCGAATGGAAACAGTACTCGTGCCGCACAACTCTTAGGAATTGGCCGATCTACTTTTTATCGACACTTGGAGGCGTGTGGCATTTCTCCCAGCAAATCAGAAACCCGTCAAAAATAAATCTCCCTAATCCCAACCTTCCCTTTTGGCTCGAACCGAAGTCTCCCCCAGATGCCGAAAAATGGAAGTCCATACTTCTGTAAAGGAATTTGTTAGATCAATTCCCTAATTTAAGTTAAGTGTCCCACTGTCCCACTGGGACAGTGGGACACAATGGGACACTCAAAAGTGTCCCATCGTAGGCAATTTTAGTCCATATGATAAGAGCCTATTTTTATTAACTGATTGAATATAAAAAAGATAATAATAAAATACCCCAATTTGGTATAACCATTGCTTTAATATAGAGCGAAAACAGGCCATAAGTCATTAACTGCTCATTATAAAAAAGCAATAGTGATAATGAATAAAGGGATTTTCAAATTTGGAAAGGCCTACTATTAAATAGAGTGTGTTTTAAATGAGTTGTGGCATTTTTTCTTTTTGAAAAAGGGTTAGGGGATTTTCGTTATATTATTAAATTATTTAGGGCTACTATAAGCAATCAATAGAAGATTTCTATTCCAATGTTTAAATGGCAATTAATATTTACTTTCCTATTTTTGATAGGAATGAGTGGGTGTACAGAATCAGGGCCTACTATAGCGTTTCCCGATTGAATGAAGTACAAATTTTTCGTTCTAAATTTATTTCGCTTTGGGCCCAATTGGAGTGCAAAATTTATTTTATTTCTGACTTATTTTTGTTCCAAATGATTTATTTGCTTTCAGCCCGATTTTCGTTCCAAATTTATTTTGCTTTCGGCCCGATTGATAATGAATCTTTTTGTGGAATACGCCCTTTGCATAGCTACTTGACACAGGTGTACTTTATTCAATCGGGAAACGCTATATACCAATTGAGAAATTAGAAATAACCGATGAAATGAGTGACGCAAACTTTTACACTGATTTACTTGAAACTGATGACCATGGTGCTCATGTAGATGATAACCGGCTGATTTAGCTTCCAAATATCTAAAGGAGAAACGAGACCTGAATTAAAGTAATAGCGGTTTTTAGAAAGCCATATCAAACTAAAACTTATCAGATTAGTTATTAAAAATAGGCCAGCTAATCCCAGTCACACTGTTTTTAAATTATTGAAAAATATAATTTTTTTACGAAAAACTTTACGAAAGCATATCATAAGTATTTGAATTGAAAGTAAAATATTTTTATATAAAAATAGTTAGTGAATGCTTTAGTAAAGTAACAAAAATATTATTTTTATTTTATAATCAAATAGTGATATTAAATTATACAGGGATTAGCTGAAAATAGGCTGATAAAAATCAGTAAACACGAGCCATTTTGGGTACCATCAGAAATGACTTTTTCTTTTAATCTTAAAAATGTAGGTAACACAATGTATTTAATACATAAATACCATACTTGCCGGGTACTACCGACCAGTAACCAACAAGGTGATAACCATGCATTCTAAAATTTACAAAATGACCTTAGCGACAGCGATTGGTTTGGCCATTACAACGACTAGCCCTGCTGCTGTCTATAGCTACGATAAACTTCATCGTCTTACTAGAGTAACCTACGATTCTGGTTATAACCTGCGTTATAACTATGATGCAGCTGGTAATCTCTTGAATATGATCGCCAGTCATTTTTCTCAGGTTTATCGCATTATCATAGGAACCAATCACAACGAAGTGCTTATTCGTTCTCCCGAAGGTCTCCTTGAATACCAATTCCCTATCAATGGCAACAGCATTGCGCTTGCCGCTATCGACTCAGATGCCGATAACACTTCAGAGATCGTGGTTGCTAGGGATAACACGGTGACATTGCATGAACTCAATGGAACGGAAATAACAACTTTTCCGGTCACGGAACAAAATGCCACTTTAACCGTTGGTGATGCGAATCAAGATGGCAAACCAGATTTGGCCCTCGCATCCCAAGTCTTTCCCAGTATGAATGCCTCGGTGTACACCATTGAAGGGGATACCCTAAACCCGATACCACTTTTCAATGCTAACACGCTCTTTAGTTTGGCCGCCGGTGATGTTGATAATGATGGCCATGATGATATCATAGCCGGTTCATTAGAAGCTAACGAAGTGAGTGTCAATGGTGTTTTCACTTTTACGGTTTTTGATTCAGCTTCTCAAACTCGTCATCAGCCTCGTAAAGGATCGGGCAAACCAAACCAAGAGAATAAGGAGGATAAGAAAGTAACAGTGTGCCATAATCCGCCCGGCAATCAGGAGGCAGCCCACACCATTACCATTTCAGAAAATGCACTCAAGGCCCATTTGAATCACGGTGATACTTTGGGAAACTGTTCTTCAGTCTATGGCGTAAATGTTGCGGTCAGTGATCTTGACGGTGATGGTCAGGCAGAAATCATTGCGGCTATGGCCAAGAAAGGGAGCCGTATAGAAATTTACACGGGCGATGGCACTTTCATTAATGGGTTTAATGCATTTACCAACCAAAATGGCCTGATTGTTACGGCCGGTAACGTGATGGGTAGCCCACTCCCTGAAATTGTCGTTAGTGAAGCCAATGGTACCGAAATTCGCATTTTTGACCATAATGGCCAACTGCTCACTCATTTTCCAGGCACTGAGACAAGCGGCGTTGTCAGTTTAGCGGTAGGGCAAGAAATTGTTGAAATACCCGTTGAGCAATAATGGGTTATGATAACAAGTGGAATGATTTCCCAAGCTTAATTTGTCAAAACTACCCATGAGGTAGACCATCCCAATGGAGGAAAATTTGATATGTTCGTAAGACCCCCAACTTCTCAATCACCTAGTGTCATTTCATCAGGCATTAAAATGCTACGCCTGATCATCTCACTGGTGTTTTTAATGACCACTACCTCAGCTTCTGCTGTAAGTGATGGTATTGAAATCCAAATGGTTTGGCAGAGCTACTATGCCGATCTGGATTTGTACATGAGCAATTCCAACGGGGCAACCTGTTACTATGGAAACCCAACGACATCATGGGGCTGTGTCTATAATTATGACAATTATGGCGGCCGCGAGAGTACTGATCCTTTTCCTTATGCGGAACAAATCACCGTGGATTTAAATAGCCTACGCCAAAATAATCCCTGTACCTACGCCATTTGGGCAGAGTATTATAGTGGGCACTCTGAACCTCCCCATCCAACCAATGTCCCGGCTTCCTTAGACCTCTATTTCTTTGGTGAGTTGGCTGAAACTTTCCCAATCACGCTCAGTGGGCGCGGCGATCAAGAAACCATTTGGGAAGGATGCGTTGGCGAATTGGAATTATTGGTCATTATCTATGACGAAGACGAAGCGCAAAATAATAGTTGCCCTGACTCAGAAGGACAAGCCGGTGATCCCATTAATCTCGCCGGTGGCGCACAGACCCTGGCACATGATTTCTTGACGGTTCAAGGCGTATTACCCATTTCCTTTGGTTTGCAATATAACTCCCGGCTCCTGAAGAAAAGAGCCACCGGACGCGGTTGGGAAGACCAACGTTTTAGTGCCAGTTTAGAAGAATTGGACAATGGTGATGTCAAAGTCAATTGGAGTACCAATCGTTACAACATATTCACCAGAAATACCGATGGACAATTTGAAAGTCCTCATTCTGCTTGCCAATTCGATACGCTAGTCGAAAATGCCGATGGCAGTTTTACCCTAGAGCGCAAAAACCAACAAGTGGTGTATCAATTCAATGCCAACGGACAACTGATAGCACAAGGCAATCGTTATGGGCAATTTTTAAATGTCTCTTATGACAATGCTGGCCAACTGGCCCAAGTCACCGAACCGGTTTCTGGCGTGTTTCTCAATTATGCCTACAACAGTGAAGGCTTTTTAGAAACCGTCACCGATCCCTTGGGCCATCAAGTGACGTTGGATTATGATGAAAGGGGTAATTTGACCACCATCACGGATGCGGCTGGCCAGACGACCACTTACACTTATACTAACCGGGGCCAAATTTTGACCGGCACCAATGCGGATGGTGTGCAACTGTTCAGCAACACCTTCGATGAAAACCATCGTGTTATTGCCCAAGCTGACAGTCTCAATCAAACCCTCCAATTGGCCTATGATTTTGAGAGCCAACCGGATCAAAGCATTACCACGTTGACAACTCGTTTGGATGAGACTCGTGTCTATACCTTTGATGACAATGATAAATTACTCAATATTACCAATGAGTTAGATCACAGTATCGCCTACACCTACGATGCCAAGGGCCAACGCACCAGTGCCACCGATGCTAATGGCAATACCACGTCTTACGAGTACGATGCCAATGGCAATTTGACTACTATCATTGATGTGGCCCAACATCAAACGCAACTGGTTTATGATGATCAACACAATTTACTCTCGGTCACGAATGCGCTCAATAAGCAAATTCAGTTTGCTTATGATGATCAGCATAACTTAACTCGTTTGACCGATCCGCTCTCCAACGTCACCAGTTACAGTTATAACAGTCAAGGACAAGTGGTTACTCAAACCACCCCACGTCAAGGGGTAACAACGTATGCCTATACTAACGGCTTACCTACCCAGATAACTGATTCGGAAGGTATCATTTATACCTTGGGCTATGATGCGATTGGCCGTTTGACCACCCTGACCGACGTTGACAACAATACCACGACGCTCGCTTACGATGGTAATAACCGCCTGATTTTAGTGACCAATCCGTTGAACCACTCGGTCAGCATGACATACAACAGCCGTGATAACTTGCTGACTTTCACCGATGCCAACGGTTATGTCACTGAGCGCCATTACGATGGCAATGGTAACTTAATCCGCCAAATCAATGCCTTAAACCAAGAAACCCGCTATGAATATGATGCGGAAGAACGCTTAACGCATGTCATTGATGCCAAAGAGCGTATAACCCAATTAGGTTATGATGCCAAGGGCCGTTTGGTCAGTATCACCAACCCATTAGGGCAAACCCAGACTTTGGAATATGACGCGGCCAATAACCTGCTCAAACGCTTTGATGCCTTAGGTCAACTCGTTATGTCGCTCAACTATGATGAGTTGAACAATCCGACTCGCGTGACAGATGCTTTAGCAAATAGCAGCACCTTCGACTACGATGAATTAAATCGGTTAGTCCAAACCACTGATCCGATTGAAGCGGTTACCCAATTCCGCTACAATGATGTTAATCGTTTAGTGGAAAGTGTCGATGCGTTGACTGGTACCTCGGACCAAAGCTTTGATGCAGATGGCAATCGAGACAGCTTAACCGATCCCAATAGCAACGAAACGCAGTTTGATTTTGATTTAAGTGGCCGTTTGGTTCAAGAAACGTTAGCAACTGGCGATCAGGTTAAATACACCTACAACGCCAGAAATTTATTGGCCCAAGCTACGAATGGACGCAATCAACAACGCCAATTGGTGCATGATGCGGCGGGCAGTTTGACGAGTTGGACTGATCCGGATGGCACCGTTTCTTACACTTATGACAACAATGGCAATGTCCTCACGGTTACTGATGCCAATGGCACCATTACCCGTGAATACGATAAGCTCAACCGTGTGACTCAATATACTGATAGCAGAGGCAATGTTTTACAATATGCTTATGATGAAGTTGGCAATTTGGCTACTTTGACTTATCCGGATGACAAGCAAGTCCATTATACATATAATAATGCTGACCAACTCATTACTGTGACTGATTGGGCTAATCGTGAAACTGCTTATGGGTATGATGATAATGGTCGTTTAATCAGCACTTTGCGGGCCAATGGTACTCAGATGACCCGTGTCTATGATGAGGCAGGACAACTCAAACAGCAGAAGGATATCGTGGTTGCGACTGGCGAAATTATCAGTCAATTTGATTTCAGCTACGACGCGGCTGGTGATATCATCCAAGAAATAATCGTGCCAGAACCCACAGTTGAAGTCGCTCCCTTTGAGATGACTTACTTGGCAGCCAACCGGTTAGCCACTTACAACGGCGATGTGGTCCAATTCGATGCTGATGGTAATATGACCAAAGGACCTCTCTCTGGTGAGTTGGTGGATTTTGAGTTTGATTCGCGGAATCGCTTAATTCAAGCTGATTCAACGGTTTATCGCTATGATGCCGAAAACCAACGCATTGGCGTGAACCAAACTCAGTTTGTGGTAAATTCGCAGCCTGCTTTGAGTCAAGTCTTAGTTCGGACTAAAGGCAATGGCGAAGTCACCTATTATGTCTATGGTTTAGGCTTAATTGGAGAGGCAAGTGCTGGGAATTATTTTAGTTATCATTTTGATTATCGGGGTAGTACCGTTGCTTTGTCTGATGCTTCTGGGCAGGTAATTGAGAGGTTCCAGTATTCGCCGTATGGGTCGTTGATGTATGGGGATTCTTCGGCAACACCATTCCTGTTTAATGGTATGTATGGGGTGATGTCAGATGCGAATGGCCTTTATTATATGCGGGCGAGGTTTTATAGTCCGGAAATTAGACGCTTTGTTAATCGGGATGTTCTTATTGGGGGTGTTGTTAGTGGGCAAAGCCTGAATCTGTTTGGATATGCGGGAAATAACCCAATAAATCGTATAGACCCAGAAGGAAAAGTTTGGTGGGTACCTGTAGTTGTAGTACTTTCTTGGACAATGACTGCTATAACTGCTATTGAGGTAGGTGATACATTGTTAGATTGGTATGATGATGGAGCAAGATTACCTCAAACATCTGAAGAAGTAATAGAGTTTACACTATCTACCACTTTGGATATTGCACTAAGCAAATTCAAAATAGCCAAAAGGTGCAGTATTACACCAGATGACTTTTGGGCTCATGCAGAGAAAGTAGCTAAAGTGTTTGATTTTAAAGATTTTCAATTTGCACATGAGGGTCTAAAAAAGAAAAAATTTAATCATTTGTCTAATGAGAAACTTATAGAGAGTTTATTTAGCGATAAAGAACCTCTTTTGGTTGGAAAAGATGGAGTTGTGTGGAAAGGAAATGAAAGACTGGCCATTTTAATTGACCGTGATTATGACATGGAAAAAATAAAAGAACGTTTAACACAGAGAAATCTGTATAAACGATCAGAAGCTGAGGATATTGCCCCTTGGGAAAAGGAGTAAATTAACGGTTACCAAAAAATTGGACAAAGTTAGTTAGACTTTCTTGTACAATTTGTCTAACCAATTTTCATGACTTGAAAATAAAACTAAATAGTCCTACTATAATCAAATACATAAGTCAGGTTAACTTATAACGATAAAGGTTTTCTCGTACCTGGTATTTCGAGATAAAGGTCGGTAAATAGTGCTTCAAATCTTGGTTTGAAGCACTGTTTGACCCAACCAGGACTACCTTCAGGTCGTCAAGTACATGGTGATATCAGACCGTTTTTGCGGGACTGATGTCAGCGGTTGGGACTTAAAACCAGGACTCTAGTTGCAATTTTTCGGAATTCTCAACAGAGAGAGAATGACCTAAAAATGTCCAACTTTGTATAACTTTTTAGGAACAGAAGAAGGATGATGATTGATGAAGATGAACTACAGTATCTGATGTGTATCCAGCGCCATTGTGCAATGGTTCAGATGGATCTAGCAGATCAACTGAAAACTATTGAGGATATCAAGATTCAAAAAAGAATTATAGAAGGAGGTATTGGTAGAATAAGAATTATGAATGATGATATAGCTAAATATATTTTGGCATCATCATGTGGACATGGATGGCCTGGGATTTTTGAAGAACTTGAAGAGACTTTTTCAAAAGTTGTAGGTGAGGATAAGGCTAGATATTGGTTTGAGAGACTCAAGCAAGAATCTAAAGGGGATTTTATTCCCAAAAGAACTTGCTCGAGTAGCCTCAAGATGAGTGATGTACAGTATCTAATGTGTATCCAGCGTCATTGCGCAATGGTTCAGATGGACTTAGCACATCCGTTGAAAACGGTAGAGAATATAACTACTCACATAAAAGTTATAGAAGTAGCGTTAGGTGAAATAAGGATTATAAATGATGATATAGCCAAATATATTTTGGCATCATCATGTGGGCATGGATGGCCTGGGATTTTTGAAGAACTTGAAGAGACTTTTTCAAAAGTTGTAGGTGAGGATAAGGCTAGATATTGGTTCGAGAGACTCAAGGAAGAATCTCAGCGGGATTGTATTCCCAAATGAACCTGGTAGCCAGGTAATTATTGGGGTCAGAGTAACATTAATTCTATATGAATTTTACTCTGACCCCAATTATTCTTGCGATATTTCAAAAAGCCTCAAGACTTTGGTTTTGGGGCTTTTTTTTGTGCTAATATATAAAAAAGTGAAATTTTTTTTGAATATATCTCATCACGAGGAGCATTTTTATGCAAGACTGTCTACTGGAAAATGAAGGGAGTCTGATTTATGATTGATGAAGATGAACTACGATATCTAATGTGTATTCAGCGCCACTGTGCAATGGTTCAGCTGGAGTTTGCATATCAACTGAAAACTGTAGAGAATACCAATACTAAAATACGAGTTATAGAAGAGGCAATTGGTAGAATAAGAATTATGAATGATGATATAGCTAAATATATTTTGGCAACATTAAATGGACGTAGGTGGTCTGAGTCTGGAATTTTTAAGGAACTTGAAGAAACTTTTGCAGAAGTTGTAGGTGAGGATAAGGCTAGATATTGGTTCGAGAGACTCAAGGAAGAATCTCAGGACGGAAAGAGGCTCGCTCGCTTGCGTGAATCTGGTAGGTTGGAGTGAGCTTGCGAAGTCCAACATTTCTCGGGTGAATTGGTGAATTTTGCGTTTGATTCACGCAATCGGTTAATCCAAGCGGATTCCAATTAGGTTATGATGCCAAGGGCCGTTTGGTCAGGGAAATAATTGGGGTCAGAGTAACATTAATTTTATTATTATCAAATCAAGGGGTCAGAGTAAATCAAGGGGTCAGAGTAGTTGATTTTTTCGTTCTCCGGATCGCTTATTTAAAACTGACTGAGAGTGGTTAAAACTCTCACCTGAGCAACAAAAATCAACTACTCTGACCCCTTGATTATTATGTCAGCGGTTGGGACTGCTCAACCAGGAATCTAGTTGCAATTCCTCGGAATTATCAACAGAGAGAGAATAACCTAAAAATGTCCAACTTTGTCTAACTTTTTAGGAACAGAAGAAGGATGATGATTGATAACGATGTGGAAAATTTACGATAATTCTTGACCCATCTATGTTGCGCACCACTATAGTTGTATACTGTTTGTCAAGTTTTTTTTACCTCCTAATTTAAAGAGGATACAAACTTTTGTTGATCGACCTACTTGTTCTTTCCATCTATATTGACTATGTTTGCTTTAAATCACGATATTTTGCAATTCTTTCATGTGTTTAGACTGATATGCAGATAATTACTCAAAACAGCTTAGACTGATATGCAGATAATTACTCAAAACAACCAAGTCATATACGAGATTAAAGATACTTATGGAAACGTCTTGTTTTCGTATGAAAATGAATTTCTGGATTTAAGCGACCTAGATTTGACCGGGGCAAATCTATCGGGTGTGGTTGCGGAAGGCTTCATCTGTATGGATGCTAAATTTGTAAACGCTAATTTGGAAAAAGCCGATTTGTACATGATGATGGCGTGTTACTCCGACTTCACCAACGCGAATCTAGCCAGTTCTGATTTGCGTGGCGCAAACTGTAAGGGAGTGATTTTACAAGGAACTCATCTCAGAAACGCTAACTTGGGTAAAGATAACATGGGTGGTGCTGTTCGTCTCCAAGGCGCAAATCTGGCGAATGCGAATCTTGATGGCGTGATATGGCAAGAAACAGAATATGATGATAATACCATTTTTCCAAATGGGTTTAATCCAAAAGCTTATGATATGATATTTGTAAGAACGTAGGAATAGCGAGCGTAGGGTGCGTCTCATGTCCTATGCCTACGGCTTGGGCTTAATTGGTCAAGAAATCGGTGGTGAGTATACCAGCTACCACTTTGATTTGCGGGGTAGTACGGTTGCTTTAACCAATAACCAAGGGCAAGTCACGGAAAGATTCCAGTATTCGCCTTATGGTTTTCTACTCAGTGGTGATGCCACCAAAACGCCATTTCTGTTCAATGGCCTATACGGTGTAATGACTGATAACAACGGCTTGTACTACATGCGGGCCCGGTTATACAGTCCGGAAATCAGAAGGTTCGTTAATCAGGATGTTCTGCTTGGTTTTGTGGCACAGGGGCAGACGTTGAATCGGTATGCTTACGTGACTGGACGGCCTGTGAGTTTTGTTGACCCGTTCGGGTTAGAATCGGAAAATGTTGAAAAGATCACCCTGGTTATGGCTATTAGTAGCCTATTTGTTCCAGGACCAGGTGAACTTCTGGACCTTGATGTGCTTTTTGGCATTACTCAATCCACCACCGGATGGGATAAATTAGGTGCTGGTAGTAGTCTAGTTTTAAGCATTTTGACACTTGGAATCGCACCTAATTATGGTGGTGTTCTAAGGTGTGCTGATGAAGTTTCAAAAGTTGCCAATAAATTTGACGTTTTCAAATGTGAAGAATGTGCGGAAGCAATCATCAAACTTCTTCAGAAGCATGGTATTAATAATGGTAAGGTGATTGAGTTTCACGCACCCGGAAATGCTAATATTTGGCATGATGGATTGGGACGAAATATTTCAACGAATGGACGACACGTTGCCGTAGAAGTCGATGGAATCATTTATGATAACATTCATAAAAATGGTATTCCGCGTGCGGAATGGGAAGAACAATTTGTTTCCATGTATGGTGGTTTTGAAACATTTGAAGTGGTAGAAAGCCCATTTTCTGAGTGGCTTGAGAAACTTCGTGAATTGAGAAAACTTCTTAACGAGGAGTAGTGGTGGAAATATTTGAGTTATTGGATAAGATAAAGGAACGTCCTAGTCTTTACTTGAGTGGTGATTCAATTAATCACTTGAAGGCTTTCTTAGATGGATACTATTTTTGTAAGCACTCATTTGAGCTTTCAAATTCTCTGCAAGACCAAAATTGGTTGACGTTTCAGCAGTGGATTGAAGAAAGGTATTCAATTAGTACCAGCCAATCATGGGCACAAATTATCTTATTTTTTTCAAATGATGAATGTGAAGCTCTCAAAAATTTTTTTGAGCTTTTAGAAGAATTTATGAGCAATCAATCTCATATCGGATAATACCCGATATCGACTTGCTTACCTTTTCGTCATTTTTAGGGTCCAACGTGTGGGCCCTTTTTTTATTGGCTTAGCGAGCGTAGGGTGCATTCTACGCCCCATTAATAATTGCAAATAATTGGAAATAGCAAGCGTAGGATGGGTAAAAGGTAGGGTAGGGTGGGTTTCGCTATCGCGAAACCCACCATTTCTCAATTAATACTACAATCATTTTTCGTTAATCGAACGGTTGCGGTGGGTTTTGTTTCACTCTACCTACGCTGGCTATGATGCGATTGGCCGTTTAATCGCCCTGACCGACACTGACAACAACACCACGACACTCTCTTACGATGGTAATAACCGACTGATTTCGGTGACCAACCCATTGAACCACACGGTCAGCATGACATACAACAGCCGCGATAACTTGCTGACTTTCACTGATGCCAACGGTAATGTCACGCAACGTCGTTACGATGGCAATGGCAACTTATAGTGGTGGACACCATACTTCATACATAAATGGAAGCTATTTTTATTTTTATATCAAATAGTTAAGTTGTTTTTTCGTGTACGAGGTATGGTGTCCACCACTATTAATCTGCCAAATCAATGCGTTAAATCAGGAAACTCGTTATGAATATGATGCAGAAAAACGCTTGATTTGTGTCATTGATGCTAAAGGTCGTCTAACGCAATTAGGTTATGATGCCAAGGGCCGTTTGGTCAGTATCACCAACCCATTAGGACAAACACATACCTTGGAATATGACGCGGCGGATAACCTGCTCAAACGCTGTTAAACTAAGTCCCCTACGTCACCGTAAAGGACTCGTCTTCAGAGCACAAGCCGTGAGACTTTTACCTCACACGGCTCCTTTCCCAACTATTATTATTTGACTGCGTTCCACTCGCCTATGTTAAGGATTGCTTTGTTAGTCTTCTTAACATCTTCAAGTGTTTTTGTATCATGACAATGTCATGATACTCAACAGCCTTTGCAATACTATTCTCTAAACGCCTCGTATATTTCCTGACAGCTTTCCAATCTATATCCT
>QNEL01000219.1 GCA_003645185.1 Candidatus Parabeggiatoa sp. nov. 3 | reverse complement strand
TAATATTAGCCTTGGCTTGGCAAGTGCCTGATAAGGGTAAACCTTCGCCAATACTTTCGTCATTTGGCCATCTTGAACCTCGAAAATTATCCCGATAAACACGAAACCCAAAACGAAAATGCGTCTCTTTATAATCATGTTTACTGCTCAATTTCTCCACAATTTGGCGCGAGAATTTCTTCGCAGTGTCTAAGGATGTTTGCATACTGCGCGTTCCATCCAATAAAAAGAAGACATCCACATGCTTGAGTTTTTCTACGACTGCAGTTTGTTGATCCATGTTTTCGACATCAAATCCCTTCATACCAATTCCAGGAGCAGAAACATGGTAATATTGCCCTCCATGATCTTTTTTATCCTTTTTATCCAATAAAGGCACATGTAAAGGAAATTTATACCAAATATCGCCACCGGCTAAATCAACAGCCTCACTGGGATCAATTCTAACTCCTCTTGCATCGGGATTTTGATCCAAGTAGTTATTAGGAAAAGCTCTAATATACTCAACTTCTTCTTTCGGACGGAGTTGCAGCGTCGTATTCCATGGAATGATTTTATCCTTATCAACCCAACCGACTAATGGCGGTGCCATCAAGAGATTATATTTATCCGCTAACAAATAGCGTTGTTGTTTTTCAGCAACGATAAAATACATCTCAAAACGAGATAGGGCATTGCGACTTTTTTTACAGCTACTGTCATAGCACGCATAAGCTGTGACAGTGGTTTTTTTCACACTGCGTCTGCCTTCTACCACAATTTCAGGTTGAGGCGGTGTTTTTATGAAAGCCTTGCGTTCTAGGCCTTTGTCATTTTTAATAGGATAGATCGTGCAGAGCAGGTCTGTTCTATCCATCCATCCTAGCGATTCACCAGGCAAGCATCCCGATTCACAAATCTCAACGCGCCCCTGTTTTTGACTGCTACTAATGCGTAGGGCATCCAATACTTCACCAAATTTGAGGGTGGTTTTTTCCCTGCTTCCCCTCGCATCAGAATACACTGGCGCATTCTGACGTAAGACTCGTAAGGGCCATGATGTGTTAATCTGTTTACCATCACGTTGCAACGGAAACGCATGTCCCTCACAACTACCATTGTTCTGTGCAGAAGCAGGGTGATTCAATAGTAGTAGCAGCGTAGCGATACTTAACAAGATGGATGATCGTCGGTTAATTTTCATTATTACCTCCAGAAAGTTATTGTGGTTTAAGAAAAGTCTCTAATGCGTCTCCTATTTCCGAAATAGGTTGACATCTTATTTGATTGTCACGCCATTTTTGACAGGAACCTGTTGTTATTACAGTCAGCGGAACATTGGCTCTTTTCCATTTCATTGGAAACCCAATATATTTGTAAATATCACTCTGTCCCGTACCGGCTGTGACATAAAAGATGCCAGCTAAATTATCTAACTTATTTTGGTATTCCAAATCAACAATTTCCAGATTTTGCCAAGCATCTAAATCACGACCACCAAAACGCAAAATTGTTTTTAATTTCCGGCGAATAGGTCGCCTGATTTCAGCCACAGTCATACCCCCAGGCATGTCTTCACACCTGAAAAGTTCCCCACTTAATTCACGTCCTGGGCTAATTGTAACCAAGGTAAAGGGTTGGTTTGAATATTGTTGAAAAGCACTGACCAGTGCGCTTGTAATTTTCTCATGGTATTGGTTTAATTTTCCTTCTTGTGCAATCACCACCAATTTACGTTTACCCGGACATTCAGAAGGTCTAAAAGCCAGTTTATTTGCAACATTTATGCGCGTACAGCGACTAACCGGTTTACCGTTAAGCTCGTCAATCAATTTGAAGAAATTCGACTCTGCACAGGGTGGGATTGTTAGCTGTTGTCCGTATTGGGTATACTGGCTTAACCTGTTTATGCTTGTGCCATCATAGGGCTTACGACAAGATGCCATTGTTTGAAACTGATAAATACCATAATTTTCATCAGGTGTTATACGAGTTGACAAACTTACTTGTATGGGTTTCTTCTCCAAGATGTCTCTGTAATGCGCCAAAGTCCATGGGGTAGCCTTAACTTCAGATAATTTCCACGTTATATCAGCCTTATCACGATATTTTTTAGCTTTAGCCTCATGAGAATTTTCTTTTTTAAGCGTTATCGTGACGGCATCAGGTAGTGGCGAACCTGTGGGCCAACCTGCCTCTTGTAAGCTTGGAAGTTTAACCTTTCCCATATTTATATTTTGATAGGGTTGGGCCGGGTTAGTGCCTTGATAAGAATAAACAACACTCTGAATAGCATAATGAGGAAGTTGTTCTTCGCAAGACTTACTCTGATTGTTGTATTTCTTTTTCCACCAAGAATCATGAACAGAAAAAGGCCATTGAGGTATCAAATCCTGAGCAGTTATAGCACGCTTTCCCTTATTCATATCATTAATATCAACTGATATTTTCACATCTTCCCAGCCTGTGCCCATCTTTAACTTAAAGTTTTTGCGTCCAGTTCTGATATCATCCGCCGACAATGGGCAAGACAACTTTCTTTGCGTTTTATCATATTGACGACATTCAGTTGCACTAGGAAATAGTGATTGTCCCCATCTGGATGGCAAAGTGAAATCAATGTAGCATGAAAAATCCAATGGTAATTGACTTAATTTATTTAAAACAATATGTTCCAAAGAAATGGTTTTTTTAGTAGTAGTACAATGCGAAACATTTCTATTCACACGGAAAGACAACGGTTTGCCTATACATTCATAGGGAAAAGACTGGCTGGGATTATAAATATCGCACTTGGCGAATAATCGACTGTTGTAATAGGCGTAATATTTCCCTTGTGGTAAAATAGCTATCCTTTTTGTCGAAATGTTTGTAGGCGTAAAGATAGTCATATCGGTAGAGGCATTTTTGTTATCATCAAATTTAAAACCTTCTATAGTCAAGGAATAAGGTAAGCGAGAACATGTAGTTGTAAAGGTGACAGTGCTTGTTGGCTGAAATTTTGCACAATCACCTAACTGCATATAATCGGTTAACTCGAGCTTTGCTGGCTTTGCTGTTTTAAACATATTCACAAAGTCTTTGGGCAAGGTGACTTTCACCGTGTGAGTAGGTTGCACCATCACAGGTTCTGCTGTTGACCCACCACCTGTGGAAACAGGCGTTGAATTAGATTGATTTTGTTGTAATTTTGTATTTTCTAAATTATTAGGCACTGTTTCACTAGCACTCATAGGCGGAGTTCCCATATCTATCCAAGATATAGTAGGTATAAATCCTTTAGCATCCACCTGTAGAGCAAACGGTACCTTAATATCTTTTAAAAAAGTTACTATTTTATCTTTCTTTTCAACTAATTTGATAAGTAACTCACCTAAGGAAAGAAAAGAAATATCCTCTAGCTGCACAGAAGAAGATGTTAGTTCTACCCATTTATTCTGCTGTAATAAATTAATCAGTTGTTCCTTTTGAAGGGAAACTTCTGCTTTCTTTTTTGTTATATGTGCAGAGTCAGGAGTAAGTAATATAGTCGGGTAATAGTGCGGCTTGTTCAAATAATTTTTTTTGGCCAGATCCTCGTGTGTACAAAACACTTGATAGTGAGCGAATTTACCTTTAGTGTTCTTATGAATTTTGGGAGCTAATAAATATTTTTTACCATTTTTTGTTTCAATGTAAGGTACAATACTCACTCCCACTGAGTTTTGAAAACTATTGCCCTCTTCACCAAAAACAACATTCCAGCTTTTTTGCATAACGTAAGGGTGTATCCAAGCACCTACCTTGTCAGGTGAATTTATATTGTGATCTTTGAGTGTGCCCTGTTCAACACATTCATTTAAATTAACAAACTTTTTGAGTAACTCCTGATCAGAGTGTTTCTCCCCAGCTTGCCACCATTGCAATTCCCCTAAAGGCTCAATATTTTTTTTTGTTTCAACTGTATCATCCAAAATGTCTTCTTCTGGTGGTTTTTCTTCTATTGACGCACAAGCCACCAACCCCATAATCACCAAAAAAATCCCCACAAAACGCACACCTAACAAAACGGTTCGATTTAAGATTAAAGATAACATGTCAAGCTCCTTTACTAAAACGTTAGTCGTTGGTTGTTATTAATAATGCTGAAAACTTCGGAAAAATCTGTAAGTGGTTGATTTTATCTTCACTGTCTTTATGTAAGTCATTGAAATTATTAATCGCCAAAAAGTTTTCCGAAGTTTTCAGAATAATGGGTTAAAAGCCAAACCTGACAGGTTTTTAAAACCTGTCAGGTTTAATTTCTAACACCTTGCATTTTTCGTATTTACCATTCAAAAATTTTCTGAATGGCGTAGAGAAATGTCTAAGCTTAAGTCTATTTCTACCCGCATCAAGACTTAATGCAATAAAGACTGAAAAGCGAGCCTCTTGAGAGAGTAATAATGCAGATAACTGAGCTTGTACGAGACTGTGATTAAACGATCCAATAGCTTGATTTTCCTCATTTTCATTGCTCATTTTCAACTTTAAACCCGCTCAAATCATTCATAGTCCGATCTTTTTTTCTTTATAGGCCCTCAGGAATTAACTATCGACATAAAAATACCCATAATTTTTGATACATTTGAGATATGATATTCATCAATATCTATCCAAACCGTTTTATCATTTAATTTCAAAAATTTAAATAAACTGCCCGTTGTGATCACACCATAGATATTTGAAATGGCATTTTCTTTCTTTTCATTGTAGAGTTTGGCAGCTAACATTTCTGAAATACACTGCCCAATTCCTGTATTGATTCTATCATTTTTAGCTTCCACAATGACTATTATCGGTACATCTATAAATAATTGTTCTTTTGATAAGCTCAGCATATAATCACAAGTGCCATTCAACCCCTTATTTTTATCAACATTAAATTCTATTCCTGAAAATAGACTGACTTCCTGATTTGATTGTTTAATGACTTCTACTAAAACGGGTGTCACAATCAGTTCAGAACGTGCTTTTTCTGTATCTATGGAAACTGCTAAAGGGATATTGAATTTGAGGGTTTCTTTGAGATGCTGACTACACTCTAAAGGTTCAATTGTTGAGAATAAACTCTCTTTTTCATTTAAAAACAAGAATAATTTTTCTTTGATATCTGTTAAGGTAAAATCACTATAAGCCATTTAATTAGTCTTTCCTTTGAATTGTTTCAAAAATGAGGTAGGCATTTACAATATTTCTTATATAAGGCCTGTTTTAGGTCAAATGCGGATTGTTTCGCTTTCGCGATTGATATCGATATAAACGCTAAAGACGCTAAAGAAACTGTTTGTCAATAGCGACTCTTTGCGTCTATTGCGTCTTTTGCGTTCTTAAATAAGAATGACATAAAACCAGCATGAAACGAAGTTCAGCGTAACTAAAAATGTGCCTTGAAAAAAAGCACCCGAATCAATGTCTTATAAAATTAAATTAGCGGTGAACATCAGGTTTTCATCAAAACAGTGCTTATTGACTCACAAACTGATGCAATGCTTTTTCAATATCATCTTCATCATCCAATTTTGTGCATTGGTGAACGCGAGCCTGTTTTGTCCACGGTGTGCATGAACCTGTTGTCAACACAGTCAATTCAATATTGGCCTGTTGCCAAGATTGTGGCACGGTTAATGCTGAGGGATCAATGTCGTCCATATTGCCGTTATCAGTGAAGTACAATAGCTTTTTAAAACCCTGATATTCGTTGTTTATACGTTTTAAGTTGGCCAGTGCGTCTAATGAGTAGCCAAAACGTATGGCCGAAATTTTTTTCCACAATGTGCGGGTATCGTTAATATCAGACCAGTTTGAAAACGGATTCTTTACTTCTTTGGGATCAAGCGTTAGCAAAGTAAAGGGTAAGCGCGCATTTAGATGTTTGTTCAAACGTTCATGTAAGGTTTTTTGAATCGTTTTGCCATGTTGGTTTAAACCATTTGCCATAGAAACTACAAGAAGTTTATTTGTTGCTTTTTGAGGCATTATGAATGGTTGCTCTGGCTGAGGAGGCTTAGGGGAATTTATCTTAAAAGGAGGATCAGGGCGATCAGGGGGCTGATCCGGGGGCCTTATTATATTAGTAGAACCACAACTGACGACGAATATCAATACAAACACAATACCTATAATATGGGCATAATATGAAATACATTGATGGGGCATTGACTGGCATTTGAATTTAGACATGATTGATTTCTCTGTTTTTTTAATTCACATAGGTTCATTAAGGCTGCGTTGATGACACAAGTGAGTCGTTAAGTCGTCATGTTCAATTTGTTTTCTCATCTCTTTAATCTATAATAAAATTATTCTCTGCTTGTCAATTCATTAATGATAATGAATCTTATTCATAAGCGTTCTTTTTAAAAACGCGCCTATTATACACTCGTTAAAGAAATAGTAAAGATTCATATTCAGATTTTTTTTACCACCTATTTGTCCAAACTGATAACGCGCCTGATAGTACAACTCATTACTGGGATAAACGAATTAAAAATATTTGGATATGGTAATCCATGCCGTGGAAACATTGAGTTAATCCAAATCATGTCATGATCTCAGTTTGCACTCTAAATGTTAATTTGTTTATCCCAGTAATGAGTTGTACTTAATAATGAGTGACAAACAAATGCCTCGCAAAATGGCAATAGCCCTTTCAAAATAATGAATAATCCATTTGTTCATCTTCAAGCACGCTAATTATTAAGGGGGTATGTTTGGTGTGATCTCATTTACAGATATGACAATATGGGGGTAACATTGAATAAGCATTGCTCATTCAGAATTGGGAATTAAAAATAACTAATTAAAAATAACTGATTTGTTAATTCGTTTTTTTTGATAACCGCATTATGGAGTTATTGCTATGACTATTCACAAAATCGTTTTCAAAATGAGTCAAATCACGTCTGCTATTTTTTTGTGTGGCTTAGTTGCTGTGTTGAGTGGTTGTTCAACGGAGCCGATTTCACCTCATGAACCAGATTCCCTGACAGAGGCGGAGCCGCAAAAGGAGTGTGAAAATCAAGTTCAAGTTATGAAACCAGAGAGGCAAGCGCCTAGCAAACGAGTGGCATTGGTGATTGGCATTGGGAAGTATCATAAAGCCCCTTTAGAGAATCCCACTAACGATGCTGATGATATGGCAAAGGTGCTGGAGTGTGTAGGCTTTGATGTGATTAAAGTCAAAAATGCTTCCCTAAAAGATATGAAAATGGCAATTAATACTTTTGGTGAAAAACTCAAGCAAGCTGAAGTGGGTTTGTTTTATTTTGCTGGGCACGGCATGCAGTATCAAGGCGAAAATTATTTGTTTCCCATTGGGGCTATGGACACTGTCAAAGTTGCCGAACATTTGCAGTCTGAAACGCTAAACGCTACCTATGTACTTTCTACGATGAAATATCCAAAAAATGAGTCAAATTTAAACTTAAACATTGTCATTTTGGATGCGTGTCGCAATAATCCTTTTAGAACTCTACTTAGGCAAAATCGGGGACTCGATCAAGAGGGCTTGGCCTTAATGGAAGTGCCTAGCGGATCGTTGATTGCGTATGCCACACGCCCTAATATGAAAGCTTCAGACGGTAATGGAAAAAATAGTCCTTATGTGAAGCATCTCAAGCAAGAGATACTCAAGCCAGGCATTTCGATTCTTGACATGTTAACCAATGTGCGGGCCGCGGTCATGCAGGAAACCAGTAACTATCAGGCCCCGGGATTTTATTCTGAATTGAATCGAACCTTTTGCTTTGTGGGGCCCTGTCAAAAACCCGATAAGCCGTCATCCTCTGCACAGTGTGTAGTCGATAAGAGGTCGCCCCTTTCTTCTGATAAACTGTTTCGTGATGCTTTACAAGTGGGTGGCGAGGGGCCGCAAATGGTGTGGGTTGAGCCTGGCTCATTTAAAATGGGGGATCTTCAGGGCCAAGGTTTTTCCAATGAGAAGCCTGTGCAGGAAGTTTATGTGAGCCATTTTGCGATAGGCCGTTATGAGGTGACGTTTGCTGAATATGACCATTTTGTCAAAGCGACGGGTAGCCAAAAACCAGATGATGAAAAATGGGGGCGCGACAAACGCCCTGTGATCAATGTGTCTTGGAAGGATGCCACGGCTTATGCTGACTGGTTAACTCAACAAACGAGGGAAACCTATCGTTTACCCACTGAGGCAGAGTGGGAATATGCCGCACGGGCTGGGACTGAGACGGCCTATTGGTGGGGAAACGAGATCAAACAAAATTATGCGGTTTGTGATGGTTGTGGTAGTGAGTGGGATACGAAAAAAACCGCGCCAGTGGGTTGTTTTCCAGCGAATGCCTTTGGTTTGCATGATACAGTTAGCAATGTTTGGGAATGGACGTGTTCAGAGTATGAGGAGCAGTATGCGGGTCAAGAACAAGAATGTGTTGACAACACTGATGCCAAGGGCTTACGTGTGACGACTCGTGGCGGTTCTTGGTTTACTATACCGAAAGGGGTACGTGCTGCATTTCGTTTTAAACTCCGCCCAACAGAGCGTTATAATGAAGTCGGGTTTCGGGTGGTACGCATTCCTAAATCAATTAAATAAAGTTCAGAAGTTCAAGCTTTTTGCTGTTATTAAAAATAGGATAAATAAACGCAAAAGACGCAAAAGGCGCTAAAGGGCGCTAAAAAGGCCTTAAAAATATCTTTTTCACGCCAAACTTTTTGCGCCCAAAAACATTGGCGTGAAATTGCGTTCTTTAGCGTCTTTAGCGTCTTTTGCGTTATTTTGGTTGTTTTTTTCTTTCAACAACATAAGGAGTCTAAATATGCTCAATCAACCTTTTTTTAGGGTGTGTAGTTTGTCGTTGTTATGTTTAATAGGGGGGGGAGTGCAGGCCCAAAATGATCCGCCTGATGTCGCGGCCACTGCGGTGGCTTCGGAACCGGCAACGCCGGTTGAAACGGAACCCAATCCAGCGCCTCCAAAAGTGGGGGAAGCCATTCAACAGTTTCTGGGGGAGGCGATTATTCATGTTTTGGCTAATCCAGATCGGGTGGACACTTTTAGGGTGGCCTTTATGGCCGATGCCAATAGCCCGCTTAACTTGAAAGTGGCGGAATTTCCTGTTTTGGAGCAGGGGCCTGAGTTGGAACCGGGGTTGCTTAAAGCCTTCCAATCGTTGGTGTTTTCTGATAAGAGTTATATTTGGGAGGCCGATAAGCGGTGTATGTTTTTCCCAGAGCTTGGATTACGTTTTGTGAAAGGTGAGCAGGTGGTTGAAGTGCTGGTGTCTTTTTATTGTGATCTGTTGTTGTTTGTGCATGAGGGTGAACAAAAAATGGAGGATTGCGATCCCATTAGCCAAGCTTTGGGTCAATTCCGTGATGCTTTGTTTCCGCTGACAGATCAATAAGTTTAGGGGTAAGCAGTTTCACCTCTCTCAATTTGGCCCAAGGCTTTGCCCTTATTGTTAGACATCAGTTTTTAAGTATTTCACGCAAATGTTTTTGCGCGCAAAAACGGTGTGAAATTGAAATAAATAAATGAATATTTCGTAGGGTGGGTAGAGCTTCGCTCTACCCACCATTTTCGGCTGCAAAATGACATGCATTCCAAGAGGGCTGCAATATGACCCTTTTTTTAAAGCACATTTTCGTTCTACTGAATCTATATGTATAACGATGAGGGTTTTGGAAGAGTTGATGTTTTTGTATTAACGTTTCACATTTGAGGAGTAATGATGGCTATTATGAAGAAAGAAAGTGTTTGGGGGTTCTGCTTATTAATGGCAGTGTTTATGTTCGTTCCAAAAGGCTTGTCAGCGGCTACGCTTCATGTGATTTTGGTTGGAGATACCAATGATAGGGAAATTGGCCGCAGTGTTGATGTTGATTTGGGCAGAATGGGCAGCTTATTGAAGTCGATTGAGGATGCGACAAAGCCTGAAGATGCGACAAAGCCAAGAAAACTGATGATCAATTTTCAACGTCTTGATGGACATGATTTGGCTCAGGGGCGCGGTTATGAGAATGTGACGCGGACGGTTAACGAGCTGTCAGTAAACAGAGATGATGTGGTGATGTTCTATTATTCCGGTCATGGGATGAGTCAAACGCCACCTTGGCCGTCTATGGGTGTGGAAGGTCAGATGGCGATTAATAAGCTGCTGAAGTTAGATTGGGTGATTAGTCAGATTCAGGCTAAAAAACCGCGCTTTTTTATTGTGATGGCGGATACCTGTAATCTTCTACCTCCCCCTAGCAGACACTCGTCTATTCAGACGAAGCAAGTTGAAAATCCATTGAACTATCAGAAATTGTTCTTGGGTTATAAGGGGTTTATTATTGCGTCGAGTTCGACACCGGGACAAGCGTCTTATGGCCATCCTCGCAAAGGGGGTTTTTTTACAACGGCTTTTTTGAAAAGTTTGAATCAAGAACTGGCTTCTGCCTCTGAGTGTCAGGCGGATTGGAACAGGATTATGGAACGGGTTGTTGAAAAACCTCTTGAGACAGATGATCCGGATCAGCCTACCCAACAAGCGCAAGCGGAATTGGAGCTGAGAGCGGTATCTGACTTCAATTGTTTTAAACAAGAAGAGGAAGGGTATACGGATAATCCGATGTGTTTGTATGTCGATAAACCGAACCCAGCGACTCACACTTGTGCTATGGCTCAACATTATAAGAAGAAATGTGGTAGTCATCTTGAAACCTGTTGTACGGATCGGTATGGGCGTGAGTTGTGTTGGTAAATCTAGGTAGGAGTGCAAACTTTAGTTAGTTTGCCTTGAGTTTGGGATGGTGGGCAAGCGGGCGATTCGTTTTTGGGTTCTTCTTGACTTTATTGCCGCCCGCTTACCTACCCTACGTTATTTCTTTGGCAGAAAGGCTTGGGAATTTTTATTTTGAATTGATCAGGAGGAAATCAAATATGTCAAATAACTACTTGTTTTTAATGGGTTTATTGTTATCGCTACTTTCAGCTTGTAATAATCAAGTGGTGAAAACGACTAATACGGTGGTGCCACCGCTTGATGAGCGTACTGTGTATGATGCCAGAGCGACGCAATCAGCGTCTTCTTATTCAATCAATTCGTTACCTGCCTCAGAGTCCACTCTTCATGCGATTATCGCAGCAGATACCCATGATAAAATGGTGGGTAAAAGTGTTGGAATTGATTTGCAGAATGTGGAACAATTGTTGCGTTCTATTCAGGACAATACGGGTTTGACATTACAAACTCATTCGTTTTCTGGTGATGAATTCACTCGTAATAATGTGAATTATGCCTTAAATCAATTGTCGGTAGGGCCAAATGATGTGGTGATTTTTTACTATTCTGGGCATGGCCTCAATTTGAGTAAAGGTTCAAAATGGCCTGCTTTGGTGTTTGATAATAGTTTTTGGGATTTGGATAAAGTGAGGAGTCAAATTAAGGCGAAAAATCCACGCTTTTTGATGGTGATTGCGGATGCGTGTAATAATTTAGCGCCGGTTATTTCTTCCTATCGGGGCACTGGGAGCAAAGGTATGCCACGGGCTAAAAATTATCAAGCCTTATTTTTGAATTATCGTGGCGATATCATCGCATCAAGTTCGAGTCCTGGGCAAAAATCTTGGGGAAGTAATGGAAATGGCGGATTTTTTACAGAAGCGTTTTTAAACCATTTAAATGAAGAATTGGCTTCTGCATCGACTCCGAGTTGGCAAGCGATTATGGAACGGGCTAAAAATCCTCTTCCGACATACGATCCTGATCAACCTTTTCAACATCCGCAATATGAAATCAATATTCGGCGCGTAGAGGCACCGCTTCCGCCATCAGAACCATCATCAGAACAGACTGAGTTTGTGCCCATTCATTCTCCTGCTATTCCACCACCAGCACCTGCGGTAGAACCGCCACTTATTCTCCCCCCTCCGGTTGAGGTGGAAGAACCGTTGGCTGAACCATTAGTCACTCATGAGGATAACTTATCTATACAGGTGTTGCCAAGTCCGCAATTTCGTTTAGGTGATACGATGCGAATCAAAGTGCGTAACGATAGCCGTGAAAAGGGTTATTTATTGGTATGGGATATCAATAGTGCGGGACAGATTACCCGTATTTTTCCTAATCAATATTATCAGAAACATCAGCTTGGCGCGGGCAAAACGAAAACGATTCCAGAAAATGCCTTTTCTGGATTTGGCTTTACAATTGTTAAGCCGGTTGGGCAAAGTGTGTTAGTTGCGTTGTTAGTTAAAAAGCATCAGGTGCAGACGGTGTTATCTGAACGAGTCGAGCGTCTTTCAGCATCGACTGCTCATCTGGCATTGCAACGATTACGCGAACAATTGAAACAAAGTTTGGGAAAAAATAAGTGGTCAATGAATACGGTGGATTATGATATTGCAGATTGATTATTTGCTCGTTTTTGTATTGATAGGGGCAACCTGGGGTGTTAAATTTGAGCCAATTTATTGGTTTATTTTTCACTCTATTTTTATTCCAAATGGGGGGGATGGTGGGCAAGCGGGCGGTGAAATCTGGGTTTATTATTGAGTTCATTGTC
>QNEL01000218.1 GCA_003645185.1 Candidatus Parabeggiatoa sp. nov. 3 | reverse complement strand
CTTCAAAATCTATTGTGTATTATATAAAAAGTCACAAGTCGTTTTTGTGACCTAGGGAGCTTACCCCTTAAACATAACTAATTCTACTGATTTTTGGTGGTTTTGGCGTTTTTAAGTAAGAGTAAAGCGAAAATGGGAAAAAAATTTTCCCATACCATAATTAATAGAGTGAAAAGTATGCTGGGATTGTAGAGAGGATAAGGAAATCACTTAAAAAGTGTCATCCGCTTGCCCACTCTACAAAAACACTGAACCGTAAAAAAAACCTCTTTGAAAAACTTATCTTGACCAACAAGTTGTTTGTTCATTTTTAGTTAGTTAATAATGGAATGTGACTGATTGTGTCAATCTAAAGTGAGATAAACAGATGACTGATTAAACGACAATTAGGTATCAACACAAAACGCGACTTATGGGTAAAGATAAGTTTTAAAAAGTTTGGCGGGATTTTTTTTTGGAGCACAAATACTATGATTGAAAATATCTATACCATCAACGCTGGGGCATTATTTGATGCGTTGAATGCCCATCGAAAAAGCAAGGCACTCACAGAAATTGACAATCCTCTGATAGCCAGCAAACTGGGCATCTTATTTGCCCTAAAAACCAACGGCTATGTCAATTTTAAGGGTGAGTATGTTGAGTTAAACGATGCTCAACTGATTGCTTTACAAGAGATTCTTGATCAGCATTTCAATGCTGAGATGATTGATGAAATCCGCGCCCTTGTTATCACGCAAGAACAATTGCAAATCAGCCAAGTCGTTGAGATTCGCCGTCGTTCCTCATCATTACAAGCTGACAACAATGGTTTTTTCAATAAAATCAAAGGGTTTCTTAAAATGAAATCCAAAATATTGGAGGAACCTGCATGAGGGCATCAGAGGATATGCAGCCTGAAATCATCACCACAGGTGGACATAATCTCATTGGTGGATTAAGTCGCGTTTTTCACTGTAATCATTACAATGCTTACTTACAAATGACGGTGTTAATGACGCAAAGCTTAGGTGATCACAATCCAGAACGTTTATTAACGGATGCTATAACTTCCTTAGTTCAGCTTTTAAAACAACAGGGTTATAGTGAACGTGATTTACGGCATGAATTTGCCTATTGTGGTTTTGGTTACCTCCAGCAACTTGATGATCACACTTGGGAAACGCCTCGTTCGCATTATGGTGAAGCGATTTGCGTACACGGTAAACCGCAAAAAGGGTGTTATTTTACAAGTGGTTATCTTCAAGGCATGTTAGAGAAAACCGTTATCGAAACGGCCTGTCAAATTGAGGGGGCTAACACGGATAAATTTGCCGTGCTTGATGGGCCGCTCAGTGTTGAAAATTACTTAACCCGCGAATTTGAATTACAAACGGCCATACCAAAGCGTTTTGCTTTTGAGGGCTGTCATAATTTGAATACCCGTGTTGACGATGAGAAAATCAAAACGGCCTTAAAAACCGTACAATTATATGGTAAATGTGAGCCAGAAGAAAGCAGTTTGATCGAAGCTTTTGGCGCAGTACTGACTAATCACTTTGCGGATTACTACAATCGGATTTCTTACGAAACCTACTTTGCCCTGCGCGAAGCGGGGATTCCTGAAGAAGATAGCAAGGAAATGTTTATTCAGGCAGGGCATATTTGTGCCTTTAACACCTTTGGTAGAATAATGAGCAGTCCAGAATGGTATGACATAGTCGTACCGATGTGCGATACCAAAGCCGATTGGTTGCATGGGATGGTAGCGGTTATCAATATTTTTGGCTGGGGAGTGTATCGTGTTGAGAAAATTGACACGGAAAAGGAATTTATTATACGGGTGTATAATTCTTACGAAGGTATCGGATTTAGGCGCATGTATCCACCGACAGAAGACAAAAACATCTCTTTTTTAGCGATGGGTGTGACACTGGGCTTAATACACTTACTCTGGAAAGTGGATATCCGTGACAAACCGGAACTGACGCAAGAGTTTTATGTCGAACAATTCAATAACTCTGAGAAGAGTTATAGCATCGAACAAACTCATGCGATTGCAGCAGGTGATGAGTACGATAGATTTATTGTGTCAAAATAAAAAGAAAATACACAAGGGGAAATGTACAAGGGAATTAGATAAC
Organism: Candidatus Parabeggiatoa sp. nov. 3; assembly: GCA_003645185.1. Taxonomy (GTDB): domain Bacteria; phylum Pseudomonadota; class Gammaproteobacteria; order Beggiatoales; family Beggiatoaceae; genus Parabeggiatoa. The sequence continues at coordinate 10,442 of QNEL01000218.1, read as the reverse complement.
AATTTCCCGTTCGCTATGGTTAGCTGTGAATGCCCGTATTTTATGGCTCATACGATGCCATAAAAAACGAGCGATTGTTTTTTTATAACAATCTTTATAAATATTCAAAGTTTGACAACTCATTTTCGCAAGAAAATGATAATTGCAAAATCAAAACTCCAAATCCACGCTTATGTTGGAAAGGGGGAAATTTGTTTATTTGACATTTTTCCTCGTTTTCCCAAAATAAGCGGAATCCAAAACAACCCTCAATTTTAAGTCATTCTCCCCCCTCTCCCCTCTCCCTTTTCCCCTTTTCCCCTTTTCCCCTTATCCCGTCATTTTTCAACTTCAAAACTTCTTTTATAAATACTACGAGCGAGTTCAAACAAAAAACCATTGTCTTTTTTGCCGTAATCGTTTAAGCAAAAGCTATATTTAAAAACGACATTTCTGTTGTTATCTATCGCCGTACCCCGCTCATACAATCTGACTGGCGATAAACCATGCCAAAATATTTGAAATAACCCTGTAACATAATCAAACTCAACTTGATTATTGACGAGGTTATTGAGCAAGGAATTGAAATGCAGCGCATCATTCGTATTCGACTGAAATATCTTATTTTTGGCTTCCAAATAAGTACGTGACAAAGGCACAAATGTATTCATAGGCGTTGTGCCGATTTTATTTTGCATCTCTATACTGTCTACCTTATCGAATAGATTCAGCAAGAGCATTTCATACTTCTCAGGGGTATTTGACAATTTGAACATAGCCCGCAGACTGACTATGAATAAAAAAGCCACTTCAATTTCAGACAACTTATCAAACACCGTTGTATGCGCTGCCCAATTTCTCGCACATTTCATAATCCAGCCACAGCTATATTTGAAAAGGCGATATTGAAAACAATCTCGATCAGTTTTATCACATCTTGGCAAATTATCAGGATGATAAGCCGTATCCCATTCAAGGGCTAAGTTTCTAATAAACAGCTTATAAAATCGCGGAAGGTTGTCCTGTTTGCGTAATGGCAGTAAATTTTGTAGGGTATCCAAATAATCCAGCAAATTGTTCACTAAACTTTTAGGATTAGGAGTCGGTATGCTATTGTTTATTGGTAAAAAATGATCAAATTCAATCATATCCGAATTCAAAAGTGATCGGATAGATTGACAACCTTCAATAATGCCGCGCCGTAAGGTTAAATAAGCATCCAATTGTTTGTCATTTAACCATTTTCTGAACTTCGCAAATTCAGAATCAGTCTTTTCAAAAGACTGGGGTTTAGGCATGAAGATTTGTTCACAGCGTTGTTCAAAAGGAATAAGCGTTGATTTCTTTTCCCCAGTGAGAAAACAAATATTGTTGTTCGGAAAACCTTCACGAATTAATAAATTATAAATATAAAAACCACCTTCCTCATGTTTGTAACCTGTTGGTATCGGCTTAGCCGGATCAATCCCACTGCTCAAGTTAATGTCTATTAAGACAACATCAATATCTTGCAGCAACGTATAATGATCCATCACTTCTTCAAAATCATGGATATGTCTACACAATATGGCTTCAATCGTTTCAGAATGTTGTAGGCAAAATGCTAATAACGCTTCGGGATTGCGTTTCAGATTGCTCTCCTCACTATCCCAATGATTATCAAGTATTTTTTCTCCTAACAAGTCTTTGAAGAGGGCTAAAACATAACTTTCAGGGTTGCGTGCTTCACCAAAATCTTCAATCCATAATATTCTCATAATCCGTTTCCGACTTAAAATTTTCAAAAGCCCAAGGGATTGCCCCTATCGACGTTTCTGTCTCGGCAATCCATTGTCGTTGCCCAGGATTAGGATTGACGGTTTGCTTCTGATCTAACAACTTCTGCCAAATGGTGAGCAAGCGTTTCAACTTTTTGCCCATCAACCCCTTCAACCATGACTCTTATTAATGGCTCTGTACCAGAAGGGCGCAATAATACTCGTCCTTGATCACTCAGTTCTTGTTCCGCCTCACGCACGGCCGCTTGCACCGAGGGTAGAGAAGTCATTTCTACATCAGGCTTAATAGGTACATTAATCATCATCTGTGGGCATTTATGCATACCGGTTTTTAAAATATGCAAAGGTAAACCTGTTTGCACACTAGCAGCCAACACTTGTAAAGCAGTAATAATGCCATCGCCAGTAGTCGTGCGATCTAAGCAAATAATATGTCCAGAGGATTCACCACCTAAACTGCTACCAGTTTGTTGCATTATTTCTAAAACATAGCGATCACCTACCGCCGCTCTTGTAAATGAAATCCCTTTTTTTTCAAGCGCTTGTTCTAATCCTAAATTGCTCATCACGGTACCCACCACGCTACCTTGTAACGTGCCAGCCTTATGACGAGCTTGAGCAATAATGAATAACAATTCGTCACCCTCAACGATTTCACCCAAAGCATCCACCATCAAAACCCGATCTCCATCGCCATCTAAAGCAATACCTATATCGGCATTTTGATATGAAACGGCAGTTTGCAGTGCTTGGGGTTGGGTTGCACCATAGCCAGCATTGATGTTGAAACCATTGGGTTGGGTACCAATCGTTTCAACACTGGCACCCAATTCGCGAAAGACACTTGGTGCAACGTGGTAAGTTGCACCGTGAGCGCAATCAACAATGCATTTCAAACCTTTAAGGGTAATATCGTAAGGAATCGTGCTTTTACAAAATTCAATGTAGCGGCCTGCCGCATCGTCGATACGCTGTGCTTTGCCTAATTTATCAGGAGCGACAGTCTGCATCGGTTTTTCCATTTCGGCTTCAATAGCCAGTTCTACCTCATCAGGTAACTTCATCCCATTGCCAGAAAAAAACTTAATACCATTATCTTGAAAAGGATTATGTGAAGCACTGATGACAATACCAGCAACGGCATGAAAAGTCCGTGTTAGGTAAGCAATCGCCGGTGTTGGCATAGGCCCAAGCAAACCAATATCCATACCCGCAGCGGATAAACCAGCTTGTAAGGCTGACTCAAACATATAGCCAGAAATACGAGTATCTTTGCCTATCAACACTTTGTTTTTATTGGAACCATTTTTCAAAACACTGCCCGCAGCCCAGCCTAGTTTCAATACAAATTCGGGTGTAATCGGTGGCGTACCCACCGTACCCCGTATGCCATCCGTCCCAAAATATTTACGTTTTTGAGTCATAAAAAATCAGTTTTTTACTGCCTATTTATTAATTAACAGGATTAAAACCTGTCAGGTTTGGCCCAGAAAAACCGCATGAGTCATTTTCAGGGCATCAACTGTCGCGGCAACATCGTGAGTACGAATGATTCTAGCCCCTTTACTCACGGCTAAAACAGCTAAGGCTAAACTGCCATACAAACGTTCTGTCACAGGTTTCTTTAATATATTACCAATCAATGACTTACGGGATACCCCGACCAACACAGGGTAACCCAGTTCAGTGAACACCTCTAATTGCTTCATTAAGCGTAAATTATGTGGAACCGTTTTACCAAAGCCAAAACCCGGATCGATCAAGAGACGATTTGAAGCAATACCCGCATCTAAACACACTTTTACCCGTTCTAACAAAAACGTTTTGATGTCATTCACGACATCATCATAATGCGGATTGTGTTGCATGGTGCGTGGTTCACCTTGTATATGCATCAGGCAAACCTGCACCCGTTTGGAAGCGCTAATAGCAGCTAAACTACCTTTACCACGTAAAGCCATCACATCATTAATCATATCGGCCCCCGCTCTGATCGCCTCACGCATGACTTCTGCTTTACTGGTATCAACCGAAATTAAAATAGGCCACCTAGCGCGGATTTTTTCCACGACAGGGATAACGCGATCAAGTTCATCTTGTACTGACACCGACTCTGCACCAGGACGAGTGGATTCTCCCCCAATGTCGATAATATTGGCCCCTTCTTCAACCATCAGGCGAGCTTGATTTAAGGCAGCAGGCATAGAAAAAAAATCACCCCCGTCCGAAAACGAATCGGGGGTGACATTGAGAATGCCCATCACTTGAGGGAATGGTTCCAGATTTTCAGGGAGCATAATCCTTTTTTCTGATTACTTTTTTTCTGATTATAACGGATGAAAGAGAAGGGCGAACACGCAAGGGCATCCCCTACGCCTACTCTTGTAGGGGCGAACCTAGTGCAGGATCGCTCCAATCTTGATACCACTTAGCAAGCATCAAAAGGGGCAACCACAAGGGATTGCCCCTACGGGCAGATTGTAGGGGCAATCCCTTGTGGTTGCCCTGGTTTTCTAGCAACTTTGAAAAGGGGCTTTGAAAAGGGGCAACCACAAGGGTTGCCCCTACGGACGGCTTGTAGGGGCAATCCCTTGTGGTTGCCCTGGTTTTTCAATGGTATGGAAACTTTCGCTCTCCTGCACTAGGACGAACCTTTGTTATCGCCCCTGTTTAATTTGGAAAAGGGGAGGTTGGAAGAATTTCTCAGTGGGAACTAGCCGGATCACCAATCTTCGGTTTGAGAGTTTGTACTGTTGTGTCGTTGGGCTTCTTTTTAGAAGGAGTGCTATCGTTTTCGTTCCAATCTTTCGGTGGCCTAGGCGTTTTTCCAACCATGATATCATCAATTTGCTGACTCTCGATGGTTTCGTATTTCATCAAGGATTCTGCCATCAAATGCAAATTCGTCAAATGCTCTTTGAGCAAGCTCTCAGCACGAACGTAATTGCGATCAATAACAGAACGAATTTCTTCATCAATGACATGTGCGGTTTCATCAGACAGCATTTTGTGCTGAGTGACACTATGCCCTAAAAACACCTCGCTGTCTTCTTCACCATAAGTCAGCGGCCCCAAACGTTCCGACAAACCCCATTTAGTAACCAGATTACGTGCAATCTCTGTCGCCTGTTTAATATCTTGGCTTGCACCAGTAGTGACAGACTCAGCACCAAAAATCAGTTCTTCAGCAATTCTACCACCAAACAGCGTGGAAATTTTACTTTCCAAGGTTTGCTTACTGTAGCTCAACCTATCAGCTTCTGGCAAAAACATCGTTAACCCTAAAGCACGACCTCTCGGAATAATAGTGACTTTATACACCGGATCATGATCTGGCACCAAGCGCCCAATAATAGCGTGTCCCGCTTCATGATAAGCCGTGAGCTTTTTCTCCTCTTCGCTCATCACCAGAGATCGACGCTCTGCACCCATCATAATTTTGTCCTTGGCTTTTTCAAATTCTTCCATCTCTACCAAACGTTTGTCAACACGGGCCGCCCACAAAGCGGCTTCATTGACAAGGTTAGCCAAATCAGCTCCAGAAAAACCAGGTGTACCGCGTGCAATCACACTGGGTTTGACATCATCAGCAATAGGTACTTTCCGCATGTGTACTTTGAGGATTTGCTCACGTCCCCGAATATCAGGCAAAGGCACCACCACTTGACGATCAAAACGGCCCGGACGCAATAAAGCAGGATCTAATACATCTGGACGGTTAGTAGCCGCAATGACAATCACGCCGTCATTGCTTTCAAAACCATCCATTTCCACTAGCAATTGGTTGAGCGTTTGTTCTCTCTCATCATGCCCTCCCCCTAATCCGGCACCCCGATGACGACCGACTGCGTCAATTTCATCAATGAAAACAATGCACGGCGCGTGTTTTTTAGCTTGCTCAAACATGTCGCGCACTCGTGACGCACCGACACCAACAAACATTTCGACGAAATCAGAACCCGATATCGTGAAAAAGGGCACTTTCGCCTCACCTGCAATGGCCTTTGCCAGTAAGGTTTTACCCGTGCCTGGGGCACCTACCATTAAGACACCGCGTGGAATTTTACCGCCCAAATTTTGGAATTTATCTGGATCGCGTAAAAAATCAACCAATTCAGTCACTTCTTCCTTGGCTTCATCAACCCCGGCCACATCAGAGAAAGTGATTTTGACTTGATCTTCTTCAATCAAGCGGGCACGACTTCTGCCAAATGAGAGCGCACCACGCCCACCGCCACCTTGCATTTGGCGCATGAAGAAAATCAGTATCCCAAACAATAACAGCATGGGAAACCACGAAATGAATATCTGCACCAACAAGGATTGTTGTTCTGGTGGGCCAGCCTTGATTTTGACATTGTTATCAAATAAGTCTTTCATTAATCCCGGATCACCTGGATTATAAGTGACAAAATGTTCACCATTTTGTGTGATACCACGAATAGTGCGACCTTCAATTTCCACCTTTTGCACTCGCCCCTGTTTCACATCGCTAATAAATTGCGAATACTCTATCGACAGGGAAGTGGGTTTTTTGGGTCCAAAATTATTGAACACCATCATTAAAACAAGGGCTATGACGACCCATACTAAGAGATTTTTGGCAATATCATTCACGAAGCAGTGCCTCTTTATCGAATTTAATGGTTAATGGTTAATGGTTAATGGTTAATGGTTAAAACAAAAAGCTTTGATATAAACCCGTCAGAACAAGAGGGTTTCAACCCGTAAGTGTTTTGCGGATTGAGATTTATGGGCCCTCGCCATAAGCAACTTGTGTATAACTATGAGGGTTCCACTTCATGGTGCATTTGTAGGGCGGGCGTTCAAGATTGCAAAAATACAAAAAATTCTATTGCCCGCTTGCTTGCCCACCTTCAAAAGGGCGAACACGTAGGTTCGCCCCTACATTGCCCCTCCGTCGGGGCGAACCTTTGTTATCGCCCTTCAGGAAATTATTTGGCAACATAGTGCTTCGCAAGGACATAAACTTCGGCAGATCGAGAACGCGAGGCTTCTGGTTTGCGAATCACTACATTTTTAAAATGAGGCCTTAACGCCTTTATATAACTCTCAAAACCTTCCCCTTGAAATACTTTAGTCAGTAAATGGCCTCCACTTGCCAGTACCTCATAAGCCAAATCTCTGGCTAATTCAGCCAATAACATAGCACGAGGTTGATCAATCGCCTTTAAGCCACTTATATTGGGGGCCATATCAGACATAACAAGATCGACTGGGTGTTCTCCCAATTGATTGAGCAAGTTGTCCAGCACCACTTGCTCTCGAAAATCACCTTGAATAAAGGTGACCTCCGGTAAGGGTTCCATATACAAAATATCCAAGGCAAACACCCGCACTTGGTTTTGTAAACGTTGTTTGAGCCATTGTGACCAACCGCCAGGGGCAGCTCCTAAATCAACAACGGTCATGCCAGAATGAAACAAGCGATCACGGGCATCTATTTGTGCCAGTTTATAAACAGCCCGTGAACGATAACCCGATTGAACAGCCTGTTTGACATACACATCAGACAGATGTTCTTTGAGCCAGCCTTGACTTTCCCGATTTCGACTCTTTTTACTCATGATTATTGTTCAGTATAAGAAGGAGAGACGGTACCCACTAGTAATTGCCGAAGTTCAACCAGTAATTCATCGCGACTATAAGCCCCTTTTTGAAACACGGTATCGACACGGTTGTTAAGCCAAATACGATCTTCAACAGAAATATCTTTAGCCGTTAACACCACTACCGGAATTGAAGAATAGGATTTATTCTGTCGCAATTGGATAATAAACTCAAATCCATTCATTTCTGGCATCATCAGATCGAGCAGAATGAGATCGGGTTGATGTTTTTGCAAGGATTGCATCGCCACATCACCGTTTTCCGCTTCAATGACTTGCCAACCCACCTTATGGAGCATCCGAACCATCATTTCACGAGTCACCGTATCATCTTCCACAACCATCACAACACAAGATGCCTTGTTGGAGCGATACTTACGCAACACCTTGATTAATTGAGAACGCGTAATGGGTTTCGTCAGGTATTCTGCTGCCCCTAAAGAATAGCCTATTTCTTTATTTTCTGTCATGGTCAACATAATAACGGGAATATGTGCTAACTTGGGATCAGCCTTTAATTCAGATAACACTTCCCACCCATCCATGCCTGGCATCATCACATCTAAAGTAATGGCATCAGGTTGTATTTTTTTAGCCAATTCCAAACCTTCAGGGCCACTGGCCGCAGCCACAACTTGGTATCCCACTTTACTCAAATAAACATCTAACAACTCACGCACGGCCTCATCATCGTCGATCACCAAAAGCACGCCACTTTCTGTCGTAAAGTCTGGAACCCTAACAGCAACAACGTCATCACTACCCTGATGCTTCTTGACAACCAAATGGGTTGGTAAACGCACTGTAAAATGACTCCCTTTGCCAAATTCACTCTCTACCTTGATGGTGCCACCAAGCATCTGCGTAAAATATTTGGTAATCGCTAATCCTAAACCAGTGCCACCATACTTGCGGCTGGTAGACGCATCGGCTTGGGTAAAAACTTGAAAGAGATTGGCTTGTTGTTCTGTCGTCATACCAATGCCTTCATCACTGATACGAAATGTAATCCAATCACCCTCTTTTTTGGTTTCGCGTCTCACCTCTAGCGTAATGATACCTCGTTCCATGAATTTAGAGGCATTACTGAGTAAGTTGAATAGAATTTGCCTCATTTTTGTCAAATCGGTGTAGACTTCACCCAAGTTTTTATCACACAATAAATGTAATGTATTCGCTTTATTCTCGATCAAAGGCTGAATCGTAGTCAGGGTATTTTGGATCATGGCTTTCAAATCAAAGCGTTCTGAATATAACTGCATTTTGCCCGCTTCGATTTTAGAAATATCCAGAATACCATCAATTAAACCCAACAAATGTTTTGCAGCGGCATGGACATTTTTAACATCTTGCAACAAAGACGCTCGTTCACACTCTTTAATTTCTTCTTCGAGCATCTCGGTATAACCGACAATGGTGTTCATCGGTGTACGCAATTCGTGGCTCATATTAGCCAGAAACTGGCTTTTAGCCTTATTCGCTTCTTCTGCCTTTTGTTTTGCTTGGCGTAATCCCGTCATCTCCCATTTTTGTCTACTGATGTTCTCGACAGCAGCCCAAACATGATATTCTCCTTCTTTTTCGATAATCAAAGCCGATAATTTGACAGGCACATAATAGCCATCTTGATGTCGATATTCTTGTTCAACTGGCCCATAGCGATCACCCGCTTTAAAGACTTGTAATTGTGCGAATTCCGTTCCCGTCTTTTCTTCTACGAGAATATCGTTCCAATAATTCAGTTTCAGCGTCTTTTCTACAGAACGACCTATCATTTGTGCGTAGGCCTGATTTGCTGTCACAATAGAACCCTTGATCTGCCATAAACATAAACCGATTGGTGTACTATTGAGCAAATATTCGGTAGCCTGTTTTTGATAAGATAAGTTTTTGTAAGACTGATGTAGACGATTAATCAAATTAACAATGCGTTCTAATTCGTCAGCCTTGGCGACGTGCGGACGTTCCAAAGTCAGTAACGTATTTGAACGTTCAAAATCGATTTGTTCTGCATCATCCGCGATTTTTTTGATATGCCGAATGACTATTGAATGAAAAAGCCATAAAATGAACAGAGCAAGTAACAAAATACTCACCACATGGGTGATTAAACTGACAATCGTTTTATCAAGTAAGCGTTTATAAATAGGCTCAATGCTCGCCACGATATGCAGTGTTCCAACACGGTTTTTTGGGCCCGAACTCGAATTATCAAATAGGGGAAAATCTCGGACAATAACGCGCTTATTATTAACAATTGTGCCTTTTGAGGCAACCAGCCGATCTTGGATAGTGATCGAAAGGTATTGTACATCTTTTATCAGTAACAGATTGTCTAGTAAGCTTTGTATTTGTTTTTCATTATACTCAAACAAATGAGAGCTAATCGTTTGCAGATCATTATCATGGATTTGCTCAAGATGCTTGTCAATGCGATTGATGGAATCGATGTAAAAAACAGATAACTGTACAAAAGTCATCAGTAAAGCCATCACAAGACTTAACAAAATAACATAAAAATTCAATTTATAAGCGATTTTATTTTTTAACATAAAGGAGTTCAGGAGTTCAGGAGTTCAGAAGATTAATAATTCGGGCCTTTTGGAGTTTAATTCAATTTATACTTTTATGTAGGGCTCCCTACGGGTTTTTGTTGCCCACCATCTTAAATGTAGGGGGCCGGTAACGTGTTTTTGTTGCCCACCATCAGATTATGTAGGCTCCCTACGGGTTTTTGTTGCCCACCATCTTAAATGTAGGGGGCCGGTAACGTGTTTTTGTTGCCCACCATCAGATTATGTAGGCTCCCTACGGGTTTTTGTTGCCCACCAATCAATCCATGTAGGGTGGGTAACGTGTTTTTGTTGCCCACCATCTTAAATGTAGGGTGGGTAACGTGTTTTTGTTGCCCACCATCAGATTATGTAGGGCTCCTACGGGTTTTTGTTGCCCACCAATCAATCCATGTAGGGTGGGTAACGTGTTTTTGTTGCCCACCATCAGATTATGTAGGGCTCCCTACGGGTTTTTGTTGCCCACCATCTTAAATGTAGGG
>QNEL01000217.1 GCA_003645185.1 Candidatus Parabeggiatoa sp. nov. 3 | reverse complement strand
ATTGAGATCAAAAAAAGGAGGCGTGTAGTAGATAATGTTATCGTAATCTTGTTTTAATTTTATGCCAAGTGTTTCGTGACTCACGATCACGACTATTTTTTGTTCTCGTTGTTTAGCATGATGCCAAAAAACAGGAAATAAATCGCTGCCCGTTAGCCTTGCTTTTAAGGGTTTGCGTACCAGTTTGCTAAACCAAATAATAGGCTGTCCATCAGGTAAAATAAATAAGGCTTGACTCAGTTTTTCTTTTAAAGGCTGATGTTGAGCTTGCTCCAATTTGACAACCTGATCAGCATTCGGTGTGATGAGAAAAGGCAGTTTTTGCTCATAATCAGGCCGATTTTGATAATCCATGATTTGATCAAGAAACGCGGCGTAGCCCTCAGCTGAAATAAAATCAAGCCCAAAAAGTTGAATGGTATGATACATCGTATATGTTATCAGTTGTCGGGTGGGCTTTGTGTTGCCCACCAATATCAATTATCAATTTCAAAAATTATATTTCTATAAAGGGTGAACCTATTTCCAGCAAAGTTAAAGGCGATGTGGCTACTAGCCCTAAAACTAAGGCTATAAAAGCTAATAGCAAGGGCAACCAAGTCATTGAAAGCGGTAATAAAACGGGCGTTTTTTCAAACACGACTGATTGTGCTATGGGTTTATCAAAGACGGGTGTGAATATTTTCCCAATATAAGCGATTGCTAAGAAAATACCTATCACTATGATGCCTGCCCACCACCATTGCCCACTTTCATAGGCGGCATTGAGCAACAACCAGTTCCCTAAAAATCCGCCACTGGGTGGCAATCCAATGATGCTCATTCCGGCAATGGCGAGCGTTAGAAAAGTGATGGGATAACGTTGCCCTAAGCCACGCAGATGATCAAGACGATCTGTGCCTAACCTCAACAATAAATTGCCAGAAGCCATAAACATCGCTGAGATAGCTAAGGCATGAGACAAAGCAAGCAGAATACCCCCCTTCCAAGCCATGAGGCCCCAAGGGGGAGCATCAATCATGTTACTTGCAAGTGGAAACAGTAAGAAGAAATAGCCTACTTGTGCAATGATAGAATAAGCAATTAAGCGGTTAAGGTGTTCTTGTTGCCAAGCTTGCCATGATCCCCACAAAATAGCAATAGCGCCTAATAAACCGAGCAACTGTCCAAGTGTTGGGAACCATTCTATCGGAAAGACTTCAAATCCTAAACGTAACAAAATATAAAATGTGCCTTTGAGTACAAGGGCCGAGAGTAATGCACTTACTGGTGCCGATGCCGCTGCATAAGTGGCAGGTAGCCAAAAATGAAAGGGGAAAAGAGCGGTTTTGATTAATAATCCGATGACAATCAAAACGATAGCGATCAATGTCGTTGGATTCGCTTCCAATTCTAATGCCAGTGATTTGATATCCAATGTGCCAACGGCACCATATAATAAGGCGAGTCCTAATAAATAAATAGAAGTGGCGAATAAGGCGACTAACAGATACCGCATACTGGCTTGTAAGGCTATTGCTCTACCCTTTAAACTGATTAGCGAAACAGCAGCTAAGATGATGAGTGTTAAAATGATATACAAGTTAAATAAATCGGAAGATAAAAATAAGGCATTCAAACCACTCCAAAGTAATAACCATAAGGGCCAGAATAAGTGTGAATTGTGAACGAGCTTATGATTTTTCTGGATACCTTCACGCTCAATATGCTGCTTTTCCTCTTGAACAGGCACGATGGAATGTTCAGAAGAGAGGACTGCGTGTGGCAGACTAGGCACTGCTTCAATAGCTTGTTCTTTTGAAACATCAGAAGGTTCCCTAAAAGAAAGGGAGGTTAGGGAAGCTTCACAATGTGCAAAATACTGAAGTGCATACCCAGTGATAAAACTGCCTACGATAGCGGTCATCAATAGCATGAGTACACTTAGACCATCGGCATACAATTCTCTTCCCAATGGCGCGGCCCATCCCCCAACCGCTTCTGACTGTGGCCCCTGCGTCCAAACCTGTACTGCGATCCACGAAACACTGACTAACACGCCAACCATCGCAGCGAGAGTAAATAGCGGCCCAGTGCGACGGCCGCCTATAAAACTCAATACGGCCGCTAACAAGGGTATCATGATAGCCAATGCCATCCAAGGTGACTGGCTAGTTATTATGATATCGTTATGCATCAAGATATTCCCGTTTCCTGTTTTTCGGACAAATCGGTTTGACCCGTTTCCTGATAAATGCGTCGTGCTAATGTTAAAGCTAAGGCCGTGGCACTGACGGCAATCAGAATACCAATCAGTACAAACGCATGAGGTAAGGGGTCAATGGCTTGTGGATAACGCGCCGCTATCGCTATCAGTAGCAAAAAGAGACTGGTAAACATAATATTTAAGGCCATGATTTTACGCAATAAATGAGCTTCAACCAGTAGCGTATAAAAACCAATGGTAAATAATCCGACTGCCACTAAAGAATAAAAGACGACTTTTGTCATTTTCAGTTATCAAGTTATCAGTTATCAGTTACCCGTTATCAAATTCAATTAGATAGAACGGGGCAACCACAAGGGATTGCCCCTACATCCATGCCTCTATTTTTCTTTGTGCCAAGATATACCCGGTGCGCCAAAAGAGAGTATCGTTAAAGTTAATCCGATAGAAATCGTTAAGCTAACGGCTATCAATAAAATAGATTCGTTCACCCAGTCTTCTGGGTATTCAAGCCAATGATATCCCGACACCATTGTCGCCAGGGCGATGCTGATAAATACCAGTAAACCGCTACTTAATCCTAATCGTAATGATAAACCCGCTGTGGGTTGTGGTTGGAGCAAATGATTAAAACGTAATAATACACCACAACCTGCGAGCAAGGCTCCAGCAACTAGGTATCTCTCTGTCCAAAACAGGATACCGGTTGTCAGCACAATCAGCATGAGAATCCAGTGTAATGAGGGTAAGACAAAATCACTGTCATCAGGCTTTTGTGATGATACTGTGGTGTCATTACGATGCAAAACGCTAAGTAGCGCAATGAACAAAATGGTTAGGCCCAATAACATATCCATGCTGCGATAATTCAATAATAAGGCTGTCATGGAATGCGTCATTTCCGTCTCGGATAACTGAGAATGCACTAATTCTGTCATGCTGATAGTGGGTTCGGGCATCAAAAAAATAGCGATGGCTAATCCCAGTTCAAAGATAGAAAGTAATACGATAATCAAAATGACTCTGAGAACAGAGGTAGACATTTTATAACCTTTATGCTCAAGTTGACAAAATGTTATATAGATTTAAAAATAATTTGAGGGCGAACACGCAAGGGCTGCCCCCTCCAGTCAAACATTTAATCGCTTCAAATGCTCAATAATTTGTTCAAGGGTGTAGGTTTTTGGAACGGCATTTTGGTGAGCGGATGGTTGACTGTGACTCACTATCTTGGGCTTTGACGGCCAGGCCAGCAATAAACCAATTAATCCAATCAGTAAAACACCCATCACAATTTGTATAGCACCTGATGTGGTTTTGCTAGAAAATATTTCTAAAGCTTCTAGTGCTTCATCTTCTTGTAAAGTTGAAAATACGGCCCATTGCAATCCTAGCACATTCAGGGGGGTATAGGCAGAAAAAACAAATTCGCCATGATACTCTTCATAGATAATTAATCCCGATTCACCAGCAAATACGGCTTCTGTTCCTGGCGTGTCAACGATTTGCAAGCCTACACTGGTATCTTTGAGTTCAATTTGAGAAATCACATCTGCCGGCAATCCTAATTCCCATATTGCCAACAGATAATCTTCTTTATTTTCCACCAATAAACGACTTTCACTACGCATCGTACCATCGGCCGCTACCAGATAAGTTTCACCTGTTATGCCTGATTCTTCAAATGGCCACGCTTTTCCATAAGTCATGATGTTATTTATGCCATCACTTGCGAGTTGAAAAATCAGCACCCCAATTTTGTTTTCGCCATCAAAAATAGGCGTTCCCAAAAAGGCCTTATGATTATTATAAGCGGGTAAATAAGCCGAAAAGTCTACTAGCGATACTTCATCACGGGCCGACTGATTGGCTTTTTGAAAAACGGTTCCTAAAAGCGTGTTAGCGTAGGGCCCCTCTATTAATGATGTGGCAAAATCCACCGCTTTATTAATCGAATAGACAATCATGCCCGTCTCTGAATCCACTAACAAAATATCTTCCGCTTCACAATAGCTTTTTAACGTTTTCATTTGCTGATGATGAATACGATGCCAATCAGTATAGCGAGACGCATCTTGGGCGGCTGACAATTCAGATTGAGTGCCCACTGGGTTAGGATTAGCCACAATATAGTGATATTGCAAGGCCACACTATTATCATCCAGTTGATTCAGTATAGGCTTTAAATCCGCTACCACTTCAACATTAAATCTATCATATTCCTTCGTAAAATCATTGTGATAGTATTCTGTCAAAGCTTGGCGATATTGCGTTATAGATGAATCTGGCATTGTAGCCGATGATGCAGTGACACCTTGAGCAAATTGAGGAAAGGTTTTCCCCCGCATCGCTTCAACAATATCCTGAGTACGGGCATACAATTGAATTTGGTTAATCAGCATTTGAAAATAGCTTTCAACTTGTGCCTTTTGAGTTTCTCGAATCGCGATCAAATGATTTTGTACACGATCGCTCAATAAGCGTTGCGCTTGGTACTCTGCAAGTTTAATCGTGAAATGGGCCGTCACAACGAGGGCTATAACAACAAACAAGCCAACTAAAACCGTTATCAAATGGCGAATCGCCAACGGCGAAATCATTAAAATCTCCTTAGGCTAACACAAAAAAACGACACGGATTTGGTATTCAGATGCGGATAAACCCTAACACTATAATACTTCTTTATTGGGTTCGACAAAAAACGACACGGATTTGGTATTCGATGCGGATAAACCCTGATTGTAACGGATTTTGGGGACACCTAGAAATAATGGGGCTTTGAACGTCGCAAGAAAGGGCGAACACGCAGGTTCGCCCCTACAAGATGCGTAGGGGCGAACCTGCGTGTTCGCCCTCCCCAAAATCCGTTGTAATCAGGATAAACCCTAACAAAATCGAAGTCGTTGGGGGGTTATCTTTTCTTATATCAAATCCCTGTAGTTTGGTTTATCCTTTCTTATATCAAATCTCTGTCGTTTTATTCGCTGATGACGACTGCTGGCGTAACAAATAATTCAAGATTGGCGGTGTCAGTAGTGTTGTCAAAATCACCATGATAATCACCACCGAAAACAGTTCTTCAGAAATCACGCCAAGCTGCTTACCTATCATTGCAAAAATCAACCCGACTTCGCCACGAGGTGCCATACCCCAGCCAACAATATATTTATTAACCGGCCCGGCAACGATACCGGCAACCAGTTTACTCACAAAGGCTACCGCGGTAATGACTAAAGCAATGCCCAAGACTTTGAGATCAAATAGCGTTTCTAAATTAACTTGCATCCCTGTCATGATAAAGAAAATCGGCACTAAAAAATGCCCTAAAGGGGCAACTAAGCGATCCAGATGTTCTTCATCATGATGTTCCAAAACCTTTGACACCTTTTGCTTTGTTTCACTATCCGCGTTTTTCACTGCCGCTTTGATCTCTTGATTAATGGCAGGTTGGTCAAATTCGTTGAAATGAACATGTTCTAGCATTAAACCTGCTGCAAAAGCACCAATGATAGGAGCAAGCCCTGCTAAATGAGCCAAATAAGCAAAAATCAGGCAAAAGCTAATAGCCAGGGTGAACTTCATCCCAATGTTAGTCTGAATCAAAGATAAAAATTTCCCGATGTATGGTGTCAACCACTGTCCCAAGAAAAGGGCACCGATGAGAAATAATATGGCCTTCAAGGTTATCCAGCTAATACCAAAAAGACTAACAGCCCCTGTTGTGACAATAGCAGTCACTACCGCCAAAATGATCAAACCCATGACATCATCAATGACGGCTGCCCCCAAGACAATTTGGGCTTCTGAGGTTTGCAACTTGCCCAAATCACGAAACACGCGACCGGTAATACCAACAGATGTGGCTGTCAGGGTGGCCCCTAAAAATAAATAGGCATCATTAGACAGGCCTGGCATCAGCCACATACCGACCAGATATCCGAGTACGAAAGGGGTTACAACGCCTACAGTGGCGACCATAAAGGCTCGCAACCCGACTTTACGCATTTCATCAATCTTAGATTCCAAGCCAATCTGAAATAATAGAATGACTACGCCTAATTCCGCGAGAAATAGAATGATCTGGTCATGCTTGACTGATTCAAACCAGCCGATGCCCATGAGAACGAGATTACCCAGCACAACGCCTATAACGAGTTCACCTAGTACTGCCGGCTGCCCCCATTTTTCAATCAAACCGGCCATTTTTGCCAGCAATAAGAACACTGCAAGCCATAAAAAGTCAATGGTTGTCACGCTTCCACCACTGGCATAGGCAAAAGGTATCACAAACAAGGAAAAGATTAAGGCCCAGGCCCATCGAGACTGGCCGTGAAAGTAACTGCGCTTCGTTAATGTCATTGAGAAATTACCTCTTGGGGTAGATTACATGTGTGAATGGTTTGTAAATTGACAATAAAAACAATGAATTTAAAATCAATACGGAAGGAGTTGAGCTAGGGTGTCTATTTTGAGAAAAAATAAACGCGCTTTTTTGCAACAGACGCTAAAGACGCTATCAAGAGAAATCTTGCATCGAAGCGTCTCTTGCGTCTTTTTTTCGGCGAAAGTTTTGCGCGTGAAATGTGAAAAGTTATTTTTCAATTTATAAATCATTGATCATATCCAGCATGCTTGGCCGGATTTATTGCCCACTCCAAAATAGCAATTTTAACTTTAATTGACTGATTTTCCAAGAACATTTTTTTAGGTAACGCTATCCCCTCTACATTAACATAATGCAAATAGGTGATAAACCAACCATCTTGTTGTAAATGGCGTAATTGCTTTTTATCATTGAGTAAGTACCGATCAGGAGCAGATTGGGGTGCTGGTATGCCTCTTATCCAAAACCGCAAATCCGTCACTGGCATATCTAATTTCAAAACGTCAGCCATTAACGCATCCGCATTGGCAGCCTTATAGGTTTTATTATCAGCAGTACGCATGATAACCTCTTTCTCATCCCCTTCAAGTAATAAAGCCCCTTGTCCAAGGGGCATATTTAAACGCAATTGATAAGTTGAGCCTTGCTGTTGCCAGTAAACACTTGCTGTCCAATTTTCGGAATCGCTTGAAATCGCAATACGACCTTTCAAACGCCACGCATCCAGTTGACTGGCTGGCAAGGGTGGCAATTTGGGTAATGAAACACAAGCAGATAAGAAGACTACCAGTATCAATAAAAAACGCTTCATGGTTTTTCCTTGTCCTGATTCTCTTCCCCATTAGGTAGAAAACGCTGTTTTGTGTTAAGCAGTTTTTCATCTTCAGGATAAGTGGCTAACGCTTCATCCCATACACGAATAGCCGCTTGTTGATCACCACTCTCCCATAACACTTCGCCCAAATGGGCAGAAATTTCTGGATCATTTTGCATTGCCAAGGCTTTACGCAGATACGCAATCGCCTGTGCATAATCACCCAACTTATACAATACCCATCCCATACTATCAAAAATATGGTATTGATCAATGGGACTTAAATCCAAAGCTTTTTGAATTAACTCGTAAGCTTCATCATAACGATTCGTTTTATCTGCGAGACTGTAACCTAAGGCATTCAGGGTATTCACATTGTCAGGTTCTTGCGCCAGTATATGTCGTAAATCCTGCTCTAATAAATCCATCATATCCATTTTGTCAGCCAGCAAGGCCCGCATATACAAGATTTCGAGATCACCCTGTTTTAATTTAAGTGCCTGATTATAAGCCGCCATGGCTTGCGGATAACGCTTTTGATCAATCAACAATTCCGCTTCCAACTGCCTGATATGAATAGCCTCATCCTCATTGTTCACGGCCACAGTTTGAAGGTGTTCAATAGCCTGATCTAATTGGCCCTGTTCGACTAGAAGCAAGGCAACCCGTGCCTGTGCCTTTAAATAATTCGTTCCCCCTTTCACTTGCCGATACCAAGACAAGGCACTTTCAATATCTTTATCCTGTTGTGCAATTTGGCCTAAATAGTAACGCGCAATATTGAGTCGATCTCCTGTTTGAAGCAATTCCAAAAAATACCGTTTAGCCGCTGGAAATCGATCCGTTTGTATAGATAATACACCCAAAGCATACAAAATATCACCATGTTCGGGATACTCGGACAATAACTTTTGAAATTCTGCAATCGCTTCCGCAAACTGTTCCGCATCGGCAAGCATACGCGCATACATTAAACGCCATTCCGATTGATCGGGGTACTTGTACAAGGCCTGTCTCATCCATTGCAAAGCCTGCTCCTTTTGATCCTGCTTATCCAACAGATAAGCATAAAAAGGGACTGCTTCCGCATGATCAGGAACCAAAGTTAACAATGTACGCAACACATCCAACGCTTCTGTGGGTTGATTAGCTTGGTTCAATAAACGTGAATAAACAAATAGCAGTACCGGATCAGGTTGTCGTTGTGAAACCAGTTTTTTCATCAGTTCCAAGGCAAGTTCCTGATTTTTCTGATTATGTGGTTGTTTTAAAATCGCCTCCATAACCGACTTTTGTTGCTCAGGCTTATCTTTGAGACTATCAAGCAGAATCTCTAACTGAACCACAGCTTCTTCTGTACGTTCTTGGCGCAACAACATTTGACCCAAAATTTGGCGTGCCTTATGACTATTTGGGTCAAGAGTCACCCACTGGCGGGCAGCTTGAGTCGCAAGATGATATTGACCCGCATACAAGGCAACAGTTGTCGCACGTTCCGCAATACCGAGATCGGGAATGCGAGAAGCAACCTCAAACATAGATTGGGCAGCTAAAGGTAAATAACCCCGACGCAGAGCAATTTCAGCCACCAAAATTTTATACATATATTCTTGTTCTGGCGAAAAAAAGTACTCTGAACTGAATGACACCCTTCGTTGGCTGTTTGTCTCTGACAACTGCTCTTCTTGAGCACTAGCATTCTCGTATGCCAATTGACTAACACACCCCATTAAAAGATTGGCAATCAGAATAACCCCAAAATCTTTACATAATAATTTAATCTTCACTATTAATGCTCCCAATTCACCCAATCTATTTTAGATAAGTAGATTTTAGATTGTGTGAACAAAATTTAATAACGTGCCTTTTGCCAGCGTTTTTAATCTATTTTAATTATTATATAGTACAACGAATTAGGAAACGAAGGGAAGCTACGCTAAATAATAGGAATAACCCTTCGTTTTATGTAGGGTGGGTAAAGATTGTTGCCCACCATCCTCATTAAAAATTTTTATGTATTTCACTTAACAAGTATAGCTTCGCTACGCCGCGCGCGTGAAAACGTGTTTTTGTTGCCCACCATCTCATTAAAACGTTTTTGCGTTAAGAAGTTTTGCGCGCAAAACTTCTTAAAGCGAAGTTTGTTACCGCGCTAAGTATATCAAAACTATGAACACATTTTTCATTATCCGTTCAAATGTTCATCTTATTGCTATTTAATAGCCATTTAATAGACTATACTTTCACATTTAGCGTAGCTTCCATTCGGTTCACGCAAAAGTTGTGTGAAATACTGTTTTTGCGTGCAAAAACATTGGCGTGAAATAGATTTGGTGGGCTTTAAAAACACGTTATTTATACTTAGTGGCTTTTAAAAACACGTTACCAAACCCCTACATGATCTGATGGTGGGCTTTAAAAACACGTTACCAAACCCCTACATGATCTGATGGTGGGCTTTAAAAACATGTTACCTGCCCCCTACATGATCTGATGGTGGGCAACAATCTTTACCCACCCTACATTGAGCTTAAGGTGGGCAACAAAAACACGTTTTCACTTAACAAGTTTCGCTTCGCGAAACGAAGAGCGTGAAATTCGCTTTAAGAAGTTTTGCGCGCAAAACTTTTTTTGCTACCCCACCATTTCACGCGCGCGGTGAAGCTTCGCTATACTTTAGCGTGAAATACATAAAAGAATTTTAATCATTTCTAATTATTAATCAGAAATTTAGTTATACTGCACGCGGGCACAATTTAAACTTTTAAAAGCATTCCCGATTGCATAAAGTACGAAGGCAAATCGATCAGAAAAAGCTTAAAACGCGCAACCCCGTAGGGGTTGAATGTGAAACGCAGTAACGAGCGTAGCGAGATCATAGCCCCAGGTGGCAACCTGGGGTTGCCAAAAACGATAAAAGTTTTTCAGGCAAAAGTTCGCTGCGCGAACTTTTGCCTGAAAGTTTATTCTAGCAAAGAGTATATGTATAATCTCAAGCCGGCCTGATTCAAGCCTAATTCTAATTAAATGGTAATGAGCTTTTTGCAAAACTTATCACTTGTCTAACGACGAGCGAGCCTACGGGAAATTTTGCAAATAGCGAATTGCAAATAGCAAATAGCGAATAGCGAATAGCGAATAGCGAATATAAAAAATACGATTTGATTTAAGAACAATAAATTTATAAATAAATATTCGCCAAAGGCGAAAGAGTTCAAGGCGAATCAGTTCAATCTTAAAACTCAAAAATCGACAATCCTAAATGACAGAACATAAGATGCGTATTATCTCAGAACCTGCCCTCACCTTTGACGACGTTCTACTGTTGCCCGCACACTCCACCGTCTTACCTAAAGAAGTCAAACTGAATACCGCCCTCACGCGAGACATTACCCTCAACATTCCCCTCATTTCGGCCGCGATGGATACCGTCACAGAAGCGCGTCTTGCCATCACCATCGCGCAAGAAGGCGGCATCGGCATTATCCACAAAAACATGACGATTGAAGAACAAGCCCGTCAAGTGCGAATGGTCAAAAAATTTGAAAGTGGCATCATTAACGATCCCATTACCGTCTCTCCCAATACCACCATTAAAGACATACTGACGCTAACCCGCGCTCAGAACATCTCAGGTGTGCCAGTCATCGACAACGGGCTACTCGTGGGCATTGTTACCAACCGCGATTTACGCTTTGAAACCCACTACGACGATCCCGTCTCAAGCGTCATGACACCCAAAGAACGACTCGTCACCGTGATCGAAGGGGCCAGCCGTGAAGAAATCTTGCACCTACTACACCAACATCGCATTGAAAAAGTACTCGTCGTCAACGACAACTTTCAATTACGCGGCCTCATCACCGTCAAAGACATTCAAAAAGCCACCGAAAAGCCAGAAGCTTGCAAAGATGAACAAGAACGCTTACGAATAGGTGCGGCTGTTGGCACAGGAGAAGATAGCAAAGCGCGAATAACGGCCTTAGTCGAAGCCAATGTCGATGTCCTTGTCGTCGATACGGCCCATGGACACGCGCAAAGCGTACTCGATCAAATACGCTGGATTAAACAACAGTACCCTGAAGTACAAATCATAGGCGGCAATATTGCCACCTCTGAAGGGGCCAAAGCCCTAGCCGATGCTGGTGCCGATGCCATCAAAGTCGGTATTGGCCCCGGCTCCATCTGCACCACCCGCATAGTGGCCGGTATCGGTGTCCCCCAAATCACCGCCATTTGCAATGCCGCCCAAGCCCTCAAAGGCACGAACATCCCCATCATCGCCGACGGCGGCATACGCTACTCAGGCGATCTCGCCAAAGCCATCGCCGCAGGTGCCCATACTATCATGATAGGTAGCCTTTTTGCCGGCACCGAAGAAGCCCCCGGCGAAGTCGAACTCTACCAAGGCCGCGCCTATAAATCCTACCGGGGCATGGGCTCCATAGCCGCCATGTCTCAAGCCCAAGGCTCCAAAGATCGTTATTTTCAAGAAGACGTTAAAACCCAAGGCAAATTAGTCCCAGAAGGCATAGAAGGGCGCGTACCCCACCGCGGCCATTTAATAGATGTCATTCACCAACTCCTCGGCGGCCTACGTTCCAGCATGGGCTACACCGGCTGTGCCACCCAAGAAGAAATGCGAACCAAACCACAATTCATTCGCATAAGCCCCGCCGGTATGCGCGAAAGCCATGTACACGATGTCTCAATCACCAAAGAAGCGCCCAACTATCGAACTGACTGATTGTTCGTAGGGTGGGCTTTGTTGTTGCCCGTAGAGACGCACTGCGTGCGTCTCAACTGCGTGCGTCTCAACTGCGTGCGTCTCAACTGCGTGCGTCTCAACTGCGTGCGTCTCAACTGCGTGCGTCTCAACCGTGCGTCTCTACTCATCCCATTAATGATACCGGTGTTTGTCGGATTTTTTTGAAAAGGATACCACTATTTAAGGGACAAAGCAGAAAATAAATCTCGTTCTTCGCTACGCGAAATCATTGACAAAATTGCCTTAAATGGAAATGGTAAACATTGAAAAGCCATCGAATCGTCAATATAACCATATTTTGATATGGTTATATAGCGAAATGACACACGTTCAGGTTCGATTAATATTAATCTTTATTAAAATATATGAAAGTACTTTATTAAAATGTATTCACAACCTTAAATGGTGCGAACCCAGCACCTCTATTCCTTATCTCTATAAGTAAATCAAGAGCT
>QNEL01000216.1 GCA_003645185.1 Candidatus Parabeggiatoa sp. nov. 3 | reverse complement strand
TTTCGTGTATTTTGAAATGGGGCAACCACAAGGGATTGCCCCTACGCAATGCCATGTAGGGGCAATCCCTTGTGGTTGCCCTTTGCGCTAAAATATCTGTTTATTTGTGCTTCAGTACTTAGTCATCATGGCATATTGATCAAGGCTCACGCTTTTCGCTGTGGCGTTCAGTTTTATTGGTTTACAGCATAGATAAAGGCGTGATCATACCAGCCGGTTGTGTTGATTCAGAAAACGGGGTTATTTTTTTATTGTGATGCGGATTGTCTAATATTTCTAATAAATATTCTGCTGGATTACGATTTTCACAAGCCTTGGATGTGAGTTGTTCAAAATAAGCGGTGGCTTCTTTGATTGAACCATAGTAGGCGACTCTGCCACCATGCTCCATTAATAATAAGTTATCAAAACGTTCATAAGTATCACGACTGGGTTGATGTATGGTAGCAATTGTGGTTAACTCATCAAGTTGTGTTATAGATTGTAATAATCTAACAATTTTGTCAGCATCGACAGAAGAGAGGCCAGAAGTGGGTTCATCTAGTAATAAAATCAAAGGCATAGCTATCAATTCATGGGCTAAATTCGCTCTTTTTCTTTCGCCGCCACTTAAACCGCGAATCCCTGATTCAGAAGAGCCAATAACGGTATTTAAAAATTTAGTCAGCCGATTGGCTTCAAAACCAAGATTGTAGCACGTTTTACGAATCATGAGTTGTCGTATTGAGGCGGCTAATCCGATAAATTGTAAACGTAAACAATAGTTTAATGATTGAGAAACGGTTAATTCGGGAATCATCATATCATCTTGTGGCAAATAACCTAGCCATTCTCGCACTTTGCCGTAATCTTGATGCACATTAATGATGTCTTGATCTTTTTTTACAAAAACTTGGCCGCTAGTGGGGGCGCGATAACCATTGACTAAATCCAGTAAGGTACTTTTACCACAGCCGGCTGGGCCCATAATGGCTGTCATTGTTCCCGGTTTTGCACGTAAATAGGCCCCATTACAAATCATTTTGCCTGATACTTTATAATACAAAGCGGTTGTTTCTATTCCGGCACGCGGCCTACCTCGAAACAGTTGGGCATCAATGCCAATCGGTGTTTGACCTAGTTTGATCTCATTATGCCCCGTGGCTTTTTGAACAATTTCTTCCCATGTTTTTTTGGGTAATCGGCTACCATCAAGAAAAGTGCCGGATTTAGAGCCTAAGTCTTGAATAAATAAACGATCTCCAATACGTTTTAAAATGGCATGTTTACGCGCGATATCAGGCACTTCATATGTTGTTAAGCGGATACCACAAGCGCGGCCGCTGCCGATTAAAATTTCAAAGTCTCCACTGACACCGACAGATTTATCACTTTTGATCATGTTGTTTTTTTAAATTAAATCAAAATGTAGGGTGGGTAAGTTCGTTTCGACGCCCCGCGTCGAAACGAACTTGCCCACCATTTCGCCCACCATCTCGCCCACCATCTTGGCTTTAGGGGAATGGTGGGCTTTAAAAACCCGTTACCCAGCCTACAGAAATATATAAGTACTGAAGCACAAATAAACAGGTATTTTACAACAAAGGGCAACCACAAGGGATTGCCCCTACACAATGTCATGTAGGGGCAATCCCTTGTGGTTGCCCCTTTCTGTTTTTTTAAAATACCTGAAAATTTATGGTTCAGTACTTAATAAATCATTGATTATAAAGATGAATAAAAAAAAGGTATACAAAACAATTGTTTGTCTAGCTTACTCTCGTAAATTCGGGGGCCGTTGTGTTGCTGGCAAAGAAATCGTCAATAATGAGATAACCCCGAATTGGATCCGGCCGGTAAGTGATATCGACACAGGTGAGCTGTATAAGAACCATATCCGATTGTACAACATAAAATGGCCGAAATGGATATCGGTTATCATTGTCTGGTTTATGCAATCTAAGCCACAACCTAATGTGTTAGATGTGATCAAGATTCCCCTTCTTGAGCCTAAACCAGGTGTTTATCAAAGCGAAAACCATTTAATCAATCCGCGTGAACCTTGGATCAAACAGGGCAGCTTGTCAGCAAGCCAATTACCCGAGTTGTGTGATTCAGTTCCTTCGCTGTGGTTCAATGGATATCATAGTTTTAAAGGTGTCAATGATAGAATGCCTGTAGAAATCACTAATCAAAGTGTTCATCATTCCTTGTTATTGATCAAACCTGATCGTTTGTCGATTTCAGTTGATAAGACATTTTCTCAGGTTAAAATAAGAAGTGACTTTGATTTTAATCGTGAAAGATATCAGCTCGTTGTCACTGATCCCAATATAGAATATCTTTATCATTTCAAACCAGAAGGTGAATATGAGATAGGCTCTGAGGTTTATCTCTGTATTAGTCTTGGTGAACCTTTTGAAGGGTATTGTTATAAACTTGTGGCGGCTATTATCCCGGCTTAGTTTAAATTTAATATCATTTGCATTGGGCAACCACAAGGGATTGCCCCTACAAGAAGACATCAAATGAAAACACTTTATACGATTGGACATTCTAACCATGCCATTGAAACTTTCTTGGATTTGCTCAAGACTTATGGCATTGAGGCGTTGTGTGATGTCCGTTCCAAACCTTATAGTGGAAAGCATCCGCAGTTTTGTTATGAACAATTGAAAACAATCCTGCAAAAACATAACATTGCTTACGTCTTTTTGGGTCAAGAATTAGGTGCTAAACCTGATGATTTAAGTTGTTATCGCGATGGAAAGCTACAGTATGCCTGTCTTGCTGAAACTGAAGCCTTTAAAGCTGGGATTAATCAAATCAAAACGGATTTAGCCTCTTATCGCGTCGCTTTAATGTGTGCTGAAAAAGAACCGCTAGATTGTCATCGAACTATATTAATTTGTCGTCATTTACGCGATGAGGATTTGATCATTAAACATATTTTGGCAGATGGCTATCTTGAAGATCAGCATCATGCCGAACAACGTTTAATAGATAAGTTTCAGATCGTTCAAGATTTACCTTTTAAGGAAAGGGTGCAACGGGCTTATGATCTGCAAAGTCAAAAACTCGTTTCTCATACGCCTAGCAAAACAACAATGGTACTCATTTAAGCCAATCGAAAAATGCTATAATTGTAGAGAGTTTACTCCAATCGGGAAACGCTATAAATCACTTAGTATATAAAAATCAATAGTTTAAAAAGTAATGTGCCTAGAGTAGCCTCTTTTTAGATTGGCTACTGCTTTTTGGGTGGCAGGTGCCTGTTTGCCTAACTGGGACAGTGAGTTTTGTGACTCAGTAAAAGAGTGAGTGCATTTACCCTCTATCAGATCAGTACTTTGAATTGGGAATCGAAGATCTGCGCTGCTAAACTTCGGTGTGCAAAGCTCAAATAATCGAATGAAACAGATTACGAGTTCCTAATTCGTTCATTTCTTCAATGTGTTGTTGTACTCACTCAATGATCTAAGCACTGAAAAACACGCGATGTCTGCTGGGTTTTAATTCTGATTGTAGGGGCTCATCCCTTATGGTTGCCCTTTAATGAGGAGAATAATGAGAACCATCAAGTATACTTATTGGAAAAATGAAACATTTTATATAGGATATTTAAACGATTATCCTGATTACCAGACTCAAGGATTATCAAAAGAAGAATTGATTGATAATTTGAAAGCTCTCTTAAAAGATATCGAATCGGATGAAATCCCATATATTCGGAAAGTAGAAGAATTTGAATTAGCTTAATGAAGAGACAAAAACTGATTAAAAAGCTCGAAAAATTGGGATGCATTCTTGTAAGGCATGGTGGATCGCATGATTGGTATACCAATCCCAAGATCAAACAATCCCAGCCGGTTCCTCGCCATACCGAAATAGATGAAAATCTGGCAAAATCCATCATCAAAAAATTAAGCAATGTTTAACCGGTAGGCTGAAATTTCATTTATCCACGCTTGTATCAAAGTACTGACTTAGGAGCGTGATTTTTGTGAGATCGTAGGGTGGGTTTCGCTGAACCGAAAGTCTTTTAGTGGGCAACCACAAGGGGGGCAACCACAAGATATTGCCCCTACATGATTGTGAAAATTATTTTTGGATATGCCTTAATCCATCTGAATTCTTGTTAATCCTCTATCTTGATCGGTTTTTCAGGCAAAGGGGGTACTGGCCTAAAAGGCATATTAGCTCTTGCAACCATGCCACCATCTACTCTATAAGATTGTGCTGTAGCCCAAGCGGCTTTGTCAGAGCATAAAAAGACAACAAAATGGGCTATATCTTCAACTTCGCCTAAACGATTGAGGGGCACATGTTTTAACCATAAAGCCTGATTTTCGGGCTGATTGAAATACGCTTCAGTGCGCTCAACGGGTACGACACCGGGGGCAATCGCATTAACCCGAATACCATATTCTGCCCATTCTAAGGCTTGCGATTTAGTCAAACTTTCTAATGCGGCTTTGGATGCGGCATAAGCACTCAAATGTTCGGATGTGTGTTGTGCATGAATACTGGTATTGTGAATAATGATGCCTTTTGACTGTTTTAAGTAGGGCAATGCAGCACGGCTTAAAATGTAAGGGGCTCTTAAGTTAATTTGCATCACATCATCCCAATACGCTTCATCTGCATTTTCAATACTGGCCTTCAGTACGATGCCGGCATTGTTGATCAAACCGTCAAGGCTACCAAAATCGGATATAAATGTGGCTACCAGCTTTTTGATTTGTTGAGCGGAACGCAAATCAGCTTGATAAATGACGGCTTTTCCGCTGACTGCTTCAACCGCTTTTTGGGATTTCAAAGCACCTTCATAACGGGTGTTGTAATGAATACCGATATTAGCCCCTTCTGTCGCTAAGGCTTTTGCAATGGCGGCACCAATACCCCCACTGGCACCGGTGACTAAATAGTTTTTGTTGATAAAAAATCTTGCAAACATCTTTTTTACCTATTGATATTAAGGTGATTATTTAAGTACTGAACCATAAATTTTCAGGTATTTAAAAAAAAGGAGAAAGGGGGCAACCACAAGGAATTGCCCCTACGGGCGGCTTGTAGGGGCAATCCCTTGTGGTTGCCCTTTGCGGTATAAATACCTGTTTATTTGTGCTTCAGTACTTAGCAAAATAACATGCATTCCAGCGAGGCAAAATAACATGCATTCCAGCGAGGCAAAATAACATGTACTCCAGCGAGGCAAAATATTGAGTGCTATTGGCCTAAATATTGAGTGGCAATGTCTTGATTTTGCTGTAAAAATTGCACAAGTCGATTATAGTCATCACGAGTAATCGTGCCCTTTTCCTGCCGGGTTTGTGATTCAAAATGATAACACACGGCATGCCCTACCCAATAATTGATTTTTTGCTGCTTGAGGCACATTAAATTCAGTTCAACATCTTCTAAACACTTTTGGTAGGCTGGATTAAATCCGCCCATTTTTTGAAATAATGCTTTGGGCATCAATAAAAATGCGGCCGTTGAACCGATGATATCGCTTGCCACTTGATCAGGGTTAAAGTGGTAATCGGATCGAAAACCGTGGTGACTGATTTCGAGTTGATTTTGATTCATCACCAGTTGAATCCCTGCGTGTTGAATCGTGTTATCGGCAAAATGTAAGCGACAGCCGATGGTGCCACACTGTTTTTTATGTTGCGTGTAAACTTGCACCATGCGCGTGAGCGCGTCGTTGATTAATTCAATGTCGTTATTACAAAACAACAGCAATTCCGATTGGGTATGACAATGATTGAAAGCAACTTCATTATTGATACGGGCAAAATGATAGTCTTTAAATGGCACTATTTTGAGATTCATTTTAGTGGTTTCAACCAGTGCTTCAATTTCTGCTAACTCTGTTTGAGAGGAACCCGTATCGGCTATGATGATTTCATAATTGGGATAACGGGATTTTTCAGCTAAAGAATTGAGACAGTTAAACAGCAAAAAATTTTTCGACTTGTGTAAAATGATGATGGAGACTTTGGGATATTTTTTGAGTTTGATAGCTTGGCTATCAAAAATCAGACGGCTTTTGAGCGTACAAGGTAAATTATAGTGATGCGTACCTAGAAACCGTGCCCGATGTGTTTCCCACGCTTCATTAGTTTGTCCAATGGATTTGTGAATCAGTGGCACATTAAAAATCACGCCGATTTTAACGCCAGCAAGATAGTTGTTCAAACAAAAATCAATATCATAGAAATGAAAGCCTGTTAGCATTTCATTAAAGCTTTCTTGCAAAAGCGGCCGATTGACGGCCATAAATACCCCATCAATACAAACGGCTGGGAGGATTCGATTTTTAAAATCGCCTGAATAGTTTGAAATCCAAGTTTTGCCCTCATGCTGATGTTTAACAATACCCATCGTTTTGAGAGGATTTTCCCACCAAATACCGCTTTTTGGTAAACTGGTGGTGCCAGCAACTCCTAAAATGCCATATTCTGATTGTTGCAAATGTTGGATGACTTTGCGCCCCCAATGAGGGCTATCAAAACGCACATCATCATGAATGAATACGATCAAATCGTGCTTAGCTTGTTTCAATGCATGGTTGTACAAGCTACTGAGGGATTTTGCACCAGGATTGGTGTAAGCCAAGATTTCGACTTTTTTAAGGCCACAAGTCTGTTGTAAATGCTCAATAAATTGAGGTTCTTTGTGACGAGTGCTGTAAATAATGCTCAGGTTCATAATAGGAATCGGGAATTGGAAATTATAGGGCGAACACGCAGGTTCGCCCCTACATTATTCTAAAAACGAACGAATTTGAAATTATAGGGCGAACACGCAGGTTCGCCCTCAATACCTCAAAAATCTCTCAAAAATTCAATTTAAAAAATCAATGACTGATAAAAAACAAGAACGACAACCGACAGTATTGCTGGTTGAAGATGATATCGTGGTTGCGACAACCTATCAATTATTTTTAGCTGAAGAGCCGATTAATTTGATATCGCTCAATACCGGTGCCGCTGTTTTGGCACATTTACAAGAAAGTATTCCAAATGTCATTTTACTTGATCTCGGATTACCCGATATGAATGGCATGGAGATTTTGAAACACGTTCAAGAACAACGCATTAGCAGTGCTATCATTGTGATCACCGCGCAAAATTCAGTCAATGTGGTGGTTGAAGCGATGCGTTATGGGGCCTTAGATTTTCTCGAAAAACCGTTTATAGCGAATCGCTTGATCATTACATTACGCAATGCATTGCGCCAGCAAAATTTAAATCAACTTGTTGATTATTATAAACAAAATAATAACAGGGATAAATATCATAAGATTATTGGTGCTTCTAAGCCGATGCAAGCGGTTTATAAAACGATTGAAAATGTCGCGACAAGTAAGGCTCCTGTGTTTATTACGGGAGAAAGTGGCACTGGCAAAGAACTTTGCGCGGAGGCAATTCATAAAGAAAGTCAACGCAAGGAGCAACCTTTTATTGCTATTAACTGTGCTGCGATTCCGAAAGATTTGATGGAAAGCGAGATTTTTGGGCATGTCAAAGGGGCCTTTACTGGGGCCGATAAAGCAAGAGTCGGCGCGGCAACACTTGCGAATGGCGGTAGTCTCTTTTTAGATGAAATTGGGGATATGGATATGGGTTTGCAACGTAAGCTACTACGCTTTATACAAACCGAGACTTTTCAGAAAGTGGGCACGAGTCACTCAGAACAAGTTGATATTCGTTTTATTTGTGCCACTCATCGTGATCCGTTAACCGAAATCAAGGCGGGTGCTTTCCGTGAAGATTTGTATTACCGTTTAAATGTGATTTCCATCAAACTGCCCTCACTGCGTGAACGTGAAAACGATGTCTTGCTGATTGCGAGGCAATTTTTGGGTTCATACGCAAAAGAGGAAAATAAATCATTTGTCAGTTTCGCGCCAGAGACGGCAGTGATTTTAAAGGATTATGATTGGCCGGGTAATGTGCGGCAATTGCTGAATGTCATTCGTCATATTGTGGTATTAAACGAGGGTGAAGTGGTGACACCTGATATGTTGCCTTCTCCTCTAAACGATTTGCCAACCGAGCCTTCAAACTCGCAGTCTTCTGAATCTAAATTGGTTGAGATAAAGCCGACGGTATTATCCCCTTCAAACAAACCGATCACTTCGCCTTTAGAAATTCGGCCCTTGAGGGAATCCGAAAAAGCGTTAATTGAGCAAGCCATTGAAATGTGTGGTGGTGATGTTCCTAAAGCGGCTATGTTCCTACAAATCGATGCTTCAACGATTTATCGTAAACGACGTAAATGGAAAATGGAATAGTACAGCGGATTAACGGTATAAACGGATTTGCTCAATGCAACCAACAAACTAATGCAGGAGAGCGAAAATCCCAATACCACCCATCAAAAGCCATCAAAAGCTCAAGTCAGGTGGTGGTGACTAACAGAAAAAGCGCAAATTATAACAGTGGACAGTATATGTTGGTAGGATGCGAAGGGGAAGTGAATAGCAAGGCAGGAAGAAGGGATTGAGCAAGAAAAACAGCGAGCAGAACAATTAGCGGCTCAACTCCGTGCCTTGGGCATTGAGCCTAATGTGTGAATGATATGAAAATCGATAGAACGCAGATTAAACTGTTCCAACTGATTGATAAATCAGTGTTAATCATGACAATCAGCATTTCACGCTTCAGTTTTTGCGCGCAAAAACTGAAGCGTGAACATTTTCGCCATAAGGCAAAGCGGCCCCTTCTGAGTGAGCAGAGAGATTGAGCAAATCAGTATCGGCATTGGCAACTGGCCCGAAAAACAGGCCAACTAAAAACAATGTGCTGTAAAAACAACACCTTAATTTCTTCATCGCTAACTCCTGTAGCTATGTATTTGAGGGTGTGCTATGCTACGCGCCTTTTTTAATAAAAACAACTCATGAACATTATCAATTTTTTGACAATTGATAACCACCATTAGCTTTTTTAGTTATCAGTTATCAGTTATGATAGTACAGCGGATAAACTCGCTTCGCTTCGTTACTTCGTTTAACGGTATAAACGGATTTTTTTAAGTTTTGTTTTTTGGTAAAGGGGCTTGACTCTAAATAATGATTTTGATATCGGATTAAAAGCCTCAAATCGTTATGTCAGCCAAATGCCTTAATCCGTTTATTCCGTTAAACGAAGTAACGAAGCGAAGCGAGTTTATCCGCTGTACTCCAGCCGCTAATCACCTCAAAAGAGCCTCCCAACCATGATGAGATACAGTGACGATCAATTTGATGAAGCAAAACAGTATTGGGATTTAGAACGTTTATATCTCGACTTGGCAGAGGCTAAGGGTAAAGCGTTGACTAAATTAGAAAAACTACATTTGCGCGGATTGTTATCGGGTTTGAGCCCCAATGATATTGCTCAAAAGCGCCACAAAACAGTTAAAGCGATGGAAGTCAATTTATGTAAAACGTTGTATCAATATGTCAAAACAGTAGTCAACAAAGAGCATGAAAAAGTGGAAAATTGGAGAGATGTCAGTAAATGGCTTGAAGATGCGGGGTATAAAACGTCAATGACAACTCAATTAAAAAACAATTTACCTATAAATGCTACAGTTAGGCTATCAAATGCTAATATCCAAAAAAATACGAATACAATTACACTTACTAACAATACAATAACAATTGACATTAATATTCAATTAACTGCGCCATTATCTTCTGATATGTTAAAGGAAGAGTAGGGCAAGATGGTGGGCAAGCGAGTAGAGACTCCGTCGAAACGAACTTACCCACCCTACATTTCTTTCTCATTAATATTCGATTAATTGCGCCATTATCTGCTGATATGTTAAAGGAAGAGTAGAGGGATAAAAGTTATCAAATACGAACTTGATGTCTTTCAACCTGAAATCCGGGTTAAAAAAGTCTCATTTGAAAATTTTAGGGGGTTTGAAAAACTTGAACTAGATTTGCAGCCCGCTTTAACCGTATTTATCGGGCAAAATGGCACAGGAAAAACCGCTATTTTAGAAGGGATTGCTAAATTATTAATGGTTTTTGAAAACCAAATCCGAGGTGAAGCAAGCCGTGACTTAAAAGAATTGACAACGCTCTTTGATTCATTGGATATTAAAAAGGGAACGGTTAAATCTAGTCATACCCTATTTTTGTCTTTGGGTGATAATGAGTTAAAGTGTGAAGTGTTTTTTGGCAAAAAATCTCGCCCTATTTTAGGGGAAACCCATTTTGAAGGTTTAAATGAATTTAGCCAGCGTTTTTATCGTCAGGAATTGACTCACCTACCCTTAATGGTTTATTACCCGGCCAGTCAAGCACCTGTTAATACCATTGATTTTAAAAATGCCCCTGAAGATTTTGAGACAGATATTTTTACGGCTTATGATGGCGCATTAGACAAAACGGCCTTTGATTTGACGAGTTTTTTCAGTTGGTACAAATGGCAGGAAAACATTGAAAAGCAAATCGGCGATAATCCCGTTATTAATTTGGTGCGCGATGCCATTTATAATATGTTGAGTGATGAGAATAACTCATTCAACAAGTTATCTATCAATTGGCTCAACAATCCAACTGGTGAAATGATGCTTTATAAAGGCGAAACCCCTTTAAATATTAATCAACTGTCTTCTGGTGAAAAAACGCTGTTAGCATTGGTAGCGGATTTAGTACGTCGTTTAGCCATTGCTAATCCACATCGAAAAAATCCGCTGTTGGGTAATGGTGTGGTATTAATTGATGAAGTTGATTTACATTTGCACCCAGGCTGGCAACGCACGGTTATCCCTCAATTACAAAAGACTTTCCCAAATTGTCAATTTATCACAACCACGCATTCACCCTTGATATTGAGTCTGGTGCCGCGCCAACAGGTGGTGATTTTGTAATATTAATCAGCGTAAATCATGACAATCATGACAATCAGCGTTCTATCATGTTTTTCACGCAAAAGTTTTTGCGCGCAAAAACTGTATTTTGCGAAGCTAAATGTGAAATAGATTTGTTCAAACCCTCATTTTTTGTTTAACATCCGTTTGATCGCTACAAAAATCTATATAAGAAGTGCTAAAATGAAAAAAACCTTAACAATAATCGGATTGTGTTTATTATTCATTGGTTTGAGTTTGAATCTGACGGCTTGTGGTAAAAAAGGCGATTTAATTCGCCCAGTGCCACCCGATCAACAAGAAGAATCAGAATTATAGATCATAAAAATACTTTTTGCCTCAATCTCAACATCATGGATTATTTTAATTATCAAAACGGCAAGTTATATGCTGAGAATGTGGATTTAACCACAATCGCCGAAACTTATGGTACGCCTTGTTATGTCTATTCTCGCGCTACCCTTGAGCAACATTGGCACGCTTTTGATCACGCTTTGAAAAATTATCGCCATCTTATCTGTTACGCAGTCAAAGCCAATTCCAATTTGACAGTATTGAAAATTTTAGCGCAGTTGGGTTCGGGATTTGATATAGTATCAGGCGGTGAATTGGAACGGGTATTACGGGCCGGTGGCAAGCCTGATAAAATCGTGTTTTCTGGTGTCGGTAAAACGGTGGCCGAAATGCGTCGGGCTTTAGAGGTGGGCATTCGCTGTTTTAATGTCGAATCGGAAGCCGAATTGCAGCGTCTTAATCAGCTAGCCGGTGAGATGGGCAAAATCGCTCCCGTATCTTTACGTGTCAATCCCGATGTCGATGCCAAAACCCATCCCTATATTTCAACGGGCTTAAAACAAAACAAATTTGGTATTGATGTCGATATTGCC
This sequence comes from Candidatus Parabeggiatoa sp. nov. 3, assembly GCA_003645185.1. GTDB lineage: Bacteria > Pseudomonadota > Gammaproteobacteria > Beggiatoales > Beggiatoaceae > Parabeggiatoa. Next base: position 882 of record QNEL01000216.1, on the reverse strand, counting down.
CTTGAGGTTTATGCTGAGGCCGCCGCTTTGCCCCATTTACAGATCACAGGTATTGATTGTCATATTGGTTCACAATTGACTGACACGACACCGTTTGTAGATGCGCTACGGCGTATAATGGTTTTAGTTGATACCTTGGCAAAAAAGGGGATTGCTTTACAACATCTTGATCTCGGTGGCGGTTTAGGGGTGCGTTATGAGAATGAAACCCCGCCTGATCCAACGGCATACGTGCAAGCCCTGACTCAAGTGTTAGGGCAAAGCCCTTATGAAATCATTTTAGAACCTGGACGGGCTATCGCCGCGAATGCGGGTATTTTACTCACCAGAGTGGAATATTTAAAAAAGACGGCCGATAAACATTTTGCCATTGTTGATGCCGCAATGAATGATTTAATTCGCCCTGCGTTGTATAATGCTTGGCAAGATATTGTACCCGTACAACCCCGTTCGGGTGAAACGGTGCAATACTATGATATTGTCGGCCCAATTTGTGAGACGGGCGATTTTCTCGGTAAAAACAGAGCCTTAGCTTTACAAGCCGGTGATTTATTAGCCGTGCGTACCAGCGGCGCTTATGGATTTACCATGAGTTCCAATTATAATAGTCGATTCAGAGCGGCCGAATTAATGGTTGATGGTGAGCGCGTCATGGTGGCGCGTCGGCGTGAAACGATAGAAGATTTATTGGCTTTGGAATAGTTATACTGCACGCGGGCACAATTTAAACTTTTAAAAGCTTTCCCGATGGCATAAAGCACAAAGGCAAATCAATCAGAAAAAGATTAAAAAGCACAACCCCGTAGGGGTTTTCAGGCTAAAATTTCGCTCCGCGAAATTTTAGCCTGAAAATGTGAATAGCCCCAGGTGGCAACCTGGGGT
>QNEL01000215.1 GCA_003645185.1 Candidatus Parabeggiatoa sp. nov. 3 | reverse complement strand
TTTTGTAGGTGGGCAGCAAAAACACGCTACCCACCCTACAGTGTATTGGAAAGCCAACTTAAGTAGGTACGCAAAAGTTTATTAACATTTTGTAGGTGGGCAGCAAAAACACGCTACCCACCATTTCACGCGCGTCGTGAAGCTTCGCTAAACAAAGCGCGTGAAATACAGTAAATGTTAAAAGATTTATGCGTACCTACTTATGTATCTTATCAGTTACCAGTTACCAGTTATCAGCTATCAGTTATCAATGCCTTTCTATACCGTATTGGAAAGGCCAACGGGCGCATTCCCAAAACAAGGATCATTATCAATCAAACCAAAGCAAAATAACAGGAACGAAAAGCGAAAGCAAAATAACAGGAACGAAAATTGCGCTAAAGCAAAATAAATTTTGCGCCCTTTGGCGTAGGGGCGAACCTGTGTGTTCGCCCTTTAAATGATGTCTATGATCCTGTTAAAACCTTATCAACCATATTTTGCAGTTTTTCTTGATCAACTTTAAATAAACGTTCGGCCTGTTGTAAATTGATAATTTTATACACTGAGCGTGGTGGTTCCACTTTTCCTGTTTCTACCTCCCAATTATTTTCCATCGCGTCAAACACTATCTCGGCAGCTTGAGTTCCAAGTTGAATAGCATCGGGAATCACCGCAAAAGTGCCAAACTCAAACTGTGGTTTAACCAAACTTTCTACGCCAGTAATGATGGGTTTCTGAAATTCTTTTGCAAAATCTATCCAGACGGATTTCAGTAATGTCGCGTTAATGAGTTTATTGTCATTGGGTATCCAAAAGGCATTGACCTTTTTTCCCAATTGATTCAAGGCCTTTTTTAATTCTGAGTCTATATGCCCTTGATTTTGAATGGGATAGGTTACCAATTCTACGTCTTCTCTTGCACAGTAATTTTTGTTTAGACGGATGGCCGGGTTCATAAATGCCCTATGTACAACACCCACTTTGTCAAAAGATTGAGATGATAATATGGCCCGTAGATTCACAACACTGGTGACAAGTGGCACTTCATAAAAAATACCTGTGGCATTTTTCAAGTCTTTAATCGCCATGTCCATAAAGGAGGCCATCACGGAAACAGAAGGTATGATTGACACCGATTCAGGTAATCCTTTTTGGTATCCTTTATAAAGGTTAATTGAGATGTTATCCATCAGTACGACGATTTTTGGTGAAATCTCCTTTATTTTTGGAGCGATTTGAGCTTTCTGAGTGCTTTTGTTAACGATCAATTCATGCAGAAAAAATTCTTCTGTCAATTCTTCCGATAACCCCAAAACAACTTGCTCAAAATTTTTGCCGGCTACTCGGATAATGAGAAGCGGTTCTTTATCTATGCCAGTAAGGGATGCTTTATCTCTGATGAGAAGCAGTTCTGTGGTGGTTGATTGAAAACAGGCAGACACCACTAAAACCGTGATGGCAAACAAACAACAAACGCGAAGCCATGCTGTTTGCCTATTTCTATAAGCCGCATTTTTCATTGTGCCTCCTCCCAATTTTCAATGTCCAGCAGGGTTTTAAGGTTATCGTTCATGCTGCTGAAACTTCTTAAAATATGGGGTGCGTATCTCCTTTTTTTTACGGCCAATGCAATAATGCCTACCCGTATGTCAGGTACCGGGGTTTTAATAAAGTACAAATTCGATATGTCCTCGAAATACGCAACATAGATTTCCGGTATGAGAACAGCATCAACCATATTAAAAATCAGTAATTGCAATAAATCCTCCATTTTCGATACCCGTTTAATCCGGGGCCTGGGTCTGAAATAGTTGCCGAGGAATTTTTTCATGCCTCTTCTACCGAGAATATCAAACACGCCTATGCTTGTACCGGCCATATTGGCGGGATTGACTCTTTTGCCAACGGAAAGCAGCACATAAGATTCAAAGGTGTCATAATCACGAATGCCTTTCCGTTTGATTAAATAGCGGCCCAAATGTTTGATAACCGGTTCTTTTGATAAAATCGCGTCTGGAGAGTCGGTTTTGGTTTTGGTTCTGAAATCTCTGTATCTACCAAATACTCTCACTTCAATCCCCGGCAATGCCCGACTCAGTTTTTTCTGCATGATTTTGGTACGCACAATAGAGGGATAAAAAACATATAAACGCTCGGCGTAAACAGATTGAACAAAAAATATTGCGCTCCATATCAGTATGGCACCTTTGATGAAACATTTAGCGGTTTCTGTCATGAAATGTATCCTGGGTTTAGGTGAATATTTCATCCAAAGTTTCTTTAAAATCCTGAATAAATTCAGGATCATTAAAGCGCAGTGGTTTTTCAATATATCCCTTTGCCCCAGTGTCCATACATTCAAGTACGGTATCTCCACGTACTGCTGAAATAATCAGAATATTCGCATCGGGAAATTCAGCGAGAATCTCTTCCATTGCTTGTTGCCCATCCTTATTGGGCATTGTTATATCAAGTGCAATCAAGTCTGGTTGATGCTCGCGATACAATGCCACGGCATCATTGCCGTCATACCCTTGCGCTACGACTTGATATGTCATCTCATTTTCAAAGAAGGCCACGATTTTTTTGATGAGAAATTTGGAATCATCAACGATGACAACTGTTTTTGACATTTATACCTCCGTTTTGTAGAGTTTCGCTTTCGCGATTGAATTCGATATATAGCGTTTCCCGATTGAATAAAATACAGTGATATCAAGAAAATTGAACCGCAAAATAAATTTGGAACGTCAAAAAGCCGCAAAATAAATTTGGAACGTCAAAAAGCTGCAAAATAAATTTGGAACGTCAAAAAGCCGCAAAATAAATTTGGAACGTCAAAAAGCCGCAAAATAAATTTGGAACGTCAAAAAGCCGCAAAATAAATTTGGAACGTCAAAAAGCTGCAAAATAAATTTGGAACGTCAAAAAGCCGCAAAATAAATTTTGCACACGTCAAAAAGCCGCAAAATAAATTTGGAACGTCAAAAAGCCGCAAAATAAATTTGGAACGAAAAGCCTACTCACTACAATCAGGCCTAAGCAGATTGATAATGACCCTTTTTTAATGTGCCCTCAGCAGATATTATTCTTTTTTTGGGGTAAAACAAGTGTAATTGTTGTTCCTACGCCTATTTTAGAATCAATAGAAATCGTGCCGCTAAGATTTTTGACTTTTTCCCTAACAATGTCCATGCCAACTCCCCGGCCTGACAGTTCGGTTATTTCATCCGATGTGGAAACACCCGCTGCAAAAATGAGTGTCCGTTTTTGTTGTTCGTTGAATTTTAGCGTTTCTTCCAGAGTCACAATGCCTTTTCTGATGCAGGTTTCTACGAGTTTTTCTGTATCAATTCCTTTTCCGTCATCCGATAGGGTAATGATTCGACTCCCTTCCTGCTCGGCAAATTCAAAAGTAATATGTCCAATTCCTTTGCCCAGTTCTTCGCGAACTTCTGGTTTTTCTATCCCGTGATCGGCCGCATTGCGTATCATATGAATTAAGGCGTCATCAATATCGGTAAAAATATCGGTGGGATAAAAAACATGCTCTGGTTTGAGGACGAAATCCATACTTTTATGTTGTTGGCGAGCTGCACGGTTGACTATTTTTTGATATTTTCGGGTAATCGTTTCAATGGGCATCCACGATAACATGATACATTTCTTGATGAGTGCTTGCACTTCAGGGGTGTGCTGCTTTTTGTCAAGTGTCATACATAAGTCTGTTATACTCTTGACATGCGAAGTGGGAATACGCATAGTGACATTTTCGTCTTTGCCGAATATCAGCTTTATCTTTTGCTGAATTTCTCCAATTTGTTCATTCATATTGTCTAAGTCAACTACCAATTCTGCTAAGATAGCTAATTTTTGTGTTTGTGCGGGTAGCCGCAATTTATCAAGCATATCTTCGGTTTTATGGGCCAGTTCCGACAAGAGTTTAAAACCATAAGAACCACTGTTTCCCTTGATGGTATGGAGATCCCTGTACAATGCATTGATCAAAGTCTCTGTCATGGTATTGGCTTCATTGGCAGAAAGTTGTTGTTTAGAGAGAGACTCTGAATATTCTTTTATCCTTTGCTGGATTCTTTTCATTCGCTCAGTGCTATCTTCCATAAAGGCCGAAATTTCTTCTGGCGGTGTGTTGGCAAGCCCCAAGACAATATTCATTTCATTTTCGTGTTGTTTTCGTTGTTCCTCCAATTGATGCTCTTTTAAGCGTTTTTCTGTTTCATCTGTCACCAAAATCATGAGTTTGGCCAGTTCGTTTTGTTTATTATAGATTTTTTGGTATGCAATAGAGACATATTCAGGAATGGCATCGTGATCGCCGAAGAACAATTCATGGATAGGGGCTAAGCGGGCCAGTTTTTTCCATCTTTGCTTTTGATGTCGTTTCTCTACCAAATCCATCCAAAGATGAAAGGCCTTTTGTTGTTTTGAGTCAAGGCGGAGAAGTTCTTCTAGCGAACTTGAGGCCACATCTTTGACTTTTAGGATTTCATTAGCGCGAGCAGAATATTCTTTGTTGACTGAGCCATCTAAATTGATCGTGAACAAGCCATGGTCGATATTATTTAAAATATCATTGACTTGCTGCATTTTCTCATCAACTAAATCTTGGAGGTGTTGGGTGTATTTCTGGATCGTGACTCGCATGGACTCGAAATCTTCGGCTAAACTGCCGATCTCGTCATCGCTTTCCCGTTGAACTTCCACATCATAATTGCCTTCTGAAATCACTTTCGTTGATTGCACGAGCAAACCGATGGGATGGGTGATTGTGGAGGCCAGATGCCAAATAATCAAATAAGTCAGCGCCAGCGAAAAGATGCCCAAAAGCAGCAATATGCCAATCGCTTGATTTCGCTCACTATTTCCGTTTTCAAGCACTTCTTTTAATGCCTGTTGCATCGAATGGGTACTGAGTCCATAGCGAATCACGCCCATTATTTCAGATTCTTCTTCGTCTATCAGCATCACGGGTGCCGCAAATTCGATGATTTCCAGATTGCCGTAGGTCATATTTTGATGAGCCGCTGTTGTCAGTGAAGCTGCCCATTGTGAAATGGGATCGTTCATAAAATCAGCACTGTCCATTTTGCCGGAAGGATTTGTGGGGGATGCGTTGACCCAGGCCCTCTGTTCCGTATCCATATAGATGCCATATTCTATGTCTGGATCATCTTGAACAGTTGATGAAACCAAGTCTTGAACAGCGGTAATCGCGTACTCTTCTGCCATGCCGCGCATCGCCATGCTGTTATTGTTCACCAATGTTTTTCCTTTTGCCAGAAGCGCATTACGGATGTTTTGCTCAGATTTTTTGACATTCTTGTTAACATTTTGAATGCTCATCACAGAAATGGCAGCCAACACGAGAATAAAGATGATTGAAACAATCAACATCGTGTTACTGATTAATCTTGTTTTAATGGATACAAATTTTTCCTTTTTCATGTTTTTCAGTTATCCGTTATCCGTTATCAGTGCCTATCCACTATTGGAAACTTATGTATCTGACAAACTCTCGTTTTTCAATTATCAGTTCTTTGCCCCAGTTTTTGCGCGCAAAAACTGTATTTAGCTTCGCTGGCCTTCGGCTCACGCAAAAGTTTCGCGAAACTTTTGCGTGAAATTTAGCTTCGCGCACCGAAGGCTCACGCAAAAGTTGCGCGCAACTTTTGCGTGAAATGTGAAATAATAAATTTGCAACGACAATCGGGCCTTCAAGATTTATCAATATGACCCTTTTTTTAATGCGTTTTTTCGATCTACTGAATATTGGAAAGGCCAACTTATAGCGTTTTTCGATTGCGTGAGCCTTCGGTGCGCGAAGCTAAATACATTTTTTTTGATTGATATATTTTGAAACACAGATGTAATAAAGGGCTATTCATATTTTCATCGCTGTGTACAGCGAAGCTATACTACGCTCAGAAAACCCCTTCGGGGCCTTAGCGTTTTAAGTAATGAAGCACAAATAAACAGGTATTTTGGGCAACCACAAGGGATTGCCCCTACGGGTACGGTTGTAGGGGCAATCCAGGGCGAATGCCCCGGTTGCTTCTATTAAAATACATGAAAATTTATGGTTCAGTACTTAATAATTCATTTTTATGATTCGCCTTTGTACTTCATTCAATCTGGAAACGCTATATATATCAAATAGATATGATTACTGATCAAGACACGTTTCAGAAAGATTTTCCATGATAACCAAAAGTTTTTCCAAACGCTTGTTTTCATCGTCAATGACGGGTATCCAATCCAATTTGAATACTTTGCCCTGTTTATTCGTAAATTGAGTTTCTTCCGGTATAGGAATCTCTTTAAGAGAAAATGAGTCTATTTTTTGGATATACTGAAGAACATGGTTCAACTTGTGAGAATCGGAAGTATTCAGGTTTAAAAGCGTAGTGAGATCCATTCCCACAATATCCTTCTCTGGATCAAGTCCGACAATCGAGGCGGGTGAATGACTACAACCGGACAGGATTTTACCTTCAGGGGAAACGGCGATTGATGCGGAGTTAAATAAACGTAAAACCGTTTTAACCGTTTTACGGGCGGTTTTGGCGTCATCGGTTATTTTTTCTAGTGCACGCAAAATTTTTTCGAGTGTCCGCCCTATTTTGACTTGGGCGAGATTTAATGAAAAGCCGCACAGTATTTTTCCTAAATCACTTTCGATGAGTACGTTTCCAGATGTGACATCGGGCAAATCCAGTTCTCCATAGATCACTATGCCTGAGGCGTGGGTCAAATCTCCGAAGTTATGTTCGAGTTCAGGTATGGACAAGCCTACGGCAATGTTTAACAATTCCTTGATAAAGCCGCCATAATCATCCCGCATTTCTATGAGAACATTTTTGGAGATGCCTTCTTCATAAACCTCAGTGAGTTTTGCAGCCAAAACTTCATCCAGCCCAAGTAGATAATCCCCTTGTATGGCACCCGTGAAATGAATATAGGCAACCATATCAAACGGAGATGAAAAAACCGTTTCTCGGAAAGAGGTTTTGTTTAACACAAAAGGTATTCCGAGCATATCTTCCAGTGTATAAATAACACTCTTGGCAAAAATAAGCGTATTGGTGTCTATATAAGCATTTTGTGTATTATCAATGTTCATTAAATATCTCTAATTAATAATGAGGTTATTGTCGCCGTTTGAATACTAGCAAGGTGATATCATCCAGTATCTCTTGTTTTCCAATATACCGATAAACGTCTTTTACCACTGCGTTTTTGATTTGTTCAGCCGAACCCTCCCATGATTGACTGATAACTTGACAAAGTCGTTTTTGTCCATACATATTTGTCTCTAGGTTTCTTGCTTCGGTAATGCCATCAGTGTATAAAATGACGCTATCTCCCGGTTCTAATGATATCGTTGTCTCATAAAAAAATTGAGAGGCATCATTTCTGAGGCCCATAAAAATGCCAAGTTCTAGGGTATCTAAACATTCCACTCGGCCCTCTTTGCGTATTATAATCACTTCCTCATGTTGCCCACTTATCCTTAATTTCCCGGCATGATATTCAAGCAAAGCCAGTGTCATTATTTTGTCGATCTGCATCCGTTGCGCGTTATTATGAATCACCTGATTGACGGTGTTCAGAAATTTTGTCAAGTCTGTTTCACCATGAATCAACAGTGTACGGATAACGGTCTGTGTCATCATCATTAGCACACCACTCTCCAGTCCATGACCCGTCACATCGCCAATAGCAATCAAGGTGTGCCCTTTTTCACGCCTAAGCACATCGTAATAGTCTCCTCCTATTTCATCGGCTGGTTTCATAAACGCAGCAATATCCAAATCGTCGATTAATTTCAGCTCTTTCGGTGAAGGTAAGACCATTTCCTGCAATCTACGGGCTATGTCCAGTTCCATTTTCATACGGACATTTTCGGCTTTCGCTTCTTCAAGTCGCCGCCCGATTTTTAATTTAACCAGATTTAACGAAAATCCGCACAATATTTCCCCGTTTTCCCTAGCTATTTTTACGCCGCCGGACGAAACTTCCGGAAATTGGATTTCGCCATAAACCAGTACGCAGTATGTATAAGTGAGATTTCCAAAGGTTTGTTCAAGTTTCGTTATTGACCAGCCCACTGCGGTGTTCAGCACTTCTTTGATGAAGTCGCCATAGTCTGCTCTTATTTCGCGAAGGTTCTGTTCGGACATGCCGTCTTCATAAGCATCAATAAGCTTTGCTGCCAATACTTCATTCAAACTGAGTAAGTAGTCACCTTCAATGGTTCCCACAAAATGTATGTGAGCAATCATGTTAAAGGATGATGAAAACGACGATTCTTGAAAAGAGTCTTCCTTTAATACAAAGGATACACCCGTCATATCTTCTAGAGTTTGGATAACGTTTTTGGCAAAAACAACAGTGTGGGTGCTGATATGACTGTTTTTTGGGTTTTCAAGCATATTGTATTTTGTTCCCAAGCATCTGATTTTATAATTTGACTTTTATTAAAATAATAATTATTTTGTCAATCAATGAAGATATTTATTTTTTCACGCAAAAGTTTTGCTGCACAAAACTTTTGCATGAAAACCTGTTTTTGGTAATGGTCAAAAATTTTTTTAACGATTGAACGATTGAACAAGAAAAAACAGTCACTGTTCATGGCGTATTCAAAAGATTAGTCTCGACTTTAAGGTAGTCCAGCCGGGATTGAAGTTGTGCTATCAATTATTGCGTTCAAAAATTCAAAACATTTAATCGTGCGAAGTATACAAATTTTTACAAACAACTACAAGGATTGTTTATTATAGGACTATTCAAAAAATAAATGTTTTGTAGGGTGGGTTCGCGCCAAAAGTTTTGCGCGCAAAACTTTTGGCGCGAAACGTGTTTTTAAAGCCCACCATTTCCTCTGATAACTCTAAAAAGAGCAATACGTATGACAACAAGCATGACAAAATTGAGCCAAACTCTTTCTCTGTTGATGCTCACAACGCTCCTCTTAGTTCAACCCGTTTTATTAGCTGAAACACTCCGTTTTGATGGTGAAATAAGGGAACGTTTTGAAATTTGGGCTGGTTTAAATAAAAAAGCTTATGGCGATCAGAGTCTGGATTTCAAGGGTAAAAAAACGGGCAATTCAAATGATGCTCTTTTGTTGCAACGGTTGATTTTGGGTTTGACTTACCAATCAAAACGAGTCACGGCTAAAATTCATTTATATGATGCCAGTGTTTGGGGTTGGAGTCTCGATCAGAATCATTTTATCAAAAATAAGGGGACAGATGATGAATATGTTATGAACCCTTATGAGGAACATTGGGAACTCTTTGATGGCTATTTGGAAACACGATTCAATAACCAGCTGAGTCTTAAAGTTGGCCGTCAAAAAATATGGTATGGCGATAAGCGGGCTTTTGGGCCCGGTTCATGGGGTAATTCGATTGGTTGGCTTTGGGATGCGGCCCGTTTTTCTTATAAAAAGAAACGCCATTTTTTCGATATTTGGTATGGACAAACTAAGACTAAAGATCCTGAAAGTTTTAGTTTAACTTCAAAACATGCATATCAAGGTGTTGGCATGTATTCTCGCATACAATTACCCTTTGGGGCGATTGAACCCTTTTTGACTTGGAAAAATGCTTTGTTTTATAACAGTGGCAAACAAGAAGAGAGCTATTTTTGGGGCCTTAGACTTTTTGAACCCGATTTTTATGATTTCAACTATGATATTTCAGGGATCAAAGAAACTGGTGCATTTCATCAACGAACAGGCCCTGATTTGGATATTGATGCTTATGCTTATGTGATCAAGCTGGGTTATACTTTTAAAGCGTTGCCATTACAACCTAAAGTGGTGATAGGGCGTGTGTATGCGAGCGGAGATGCAGAGCCTGATAATGATGACATCACGCGCTTTGCGAGGCCTTTTGGATCAACTGATGGTACACATTATGGTAGGCTAGATGCTATGTTTTGGGGTAATATGGTTGATAATCAACTGAATCTCTCTTTGAAACCGCATCCTAAATGGGATTTAAAAATCGCTTATCACCGATTCTATTTAGCCGATAACGCTGATCAATGGACTTATTACAAATATCAAGTGGCTGATAATCAATATGATCATATCGGTGATGAAATTGACTGGGTATTAAAATATGACTATTCCAAATCTCTCCAATTTCAAGCGATTTATGCTTATCTGAATGCGGGGCGTTTTATAACCGAAAATGAGATTGCTCAAAATGATGCTTCTCGTTTTATGTTGCAAGTTCAATATCAATTTGATTATCCAGTAAAAATGCGATAAATCCAGAAATTCAAAAGGGCGAACACGTCGGTTCGCCCCTACGGGCAGCGGATCAGGGTTCAATTTTCATTGGAAATTCAACAATAAACGTTGAGCCTTTCCCTAATTCGCTTTCGCACCATACCGAACCTTTCATGGCTTCCACTAATTTTTTCACAATAAATAATCCCAGTCCTGTTGAATGCTCATTACCAGTAGGTTGAGGTGTTAAGCGCGTAAATTTACTAAATAACTTTTGTTTATCTTGTTCACTTAGCCCTGGCCCCTCATCTTTAATTTCACAACGTACACGGTTTCTAGTTTGGATGATTTTGATGTGAACAGGCTTGCCTAGGGGGGAGTATTTCACAGCATTCGAGATGAGATTATCCAAGACTTGCTGGACAGTTTCTCTATCAACAACGGCCGGAAAAAAATGGGTTGTTTTAACAAGCTCTGAGGTATATAAGGTAATCTCTTTCGTTTTTGCACGCGAGCTGTATTGCTTGACAAGTGATTGCAAAATAGGCTGAATATCAACAACTTCCAGTGAAACATTCATTTTCCCTGATTCAATGATGTTCACATTAAGCAGATTTTGAATCAAATTAAACATGTGTTGTGAACCGATTGAAATCATCCCCACCATTTCAATCACTTTGTCTTCAGACAATTCATGAAGACCATTTTGAATCAAACTGGCTAATCCTTGAATAGCGGATAGGGGGTTTTTCAGATCATGTGCCGCAATACCTAAAAACTCATTCTTGTCTTGGTTAAGTTGTATGAGTTGTTTATTTTTCTCATGTAATTCGTAATTGAGTTGGGTGAGTTGTTGGTTTTTCTCATGCAGTTCCCGGGTACGTTTAGCAATTTTAGCTTCCAAATCAGCATAAAATTGTTCCAGTTTTCTGGCCTGAAAATAACTATTTAAGGCTTCCTTGATGGTCAAATTAAAGTCATGTAAATCAAGAGGCTTAGCAATGTAGCGATAGAGATTAGCGTAGTTTATCGTGTTAGCCATCGCTTCTATACTGGCTTGGCCGGTCAACATAATTTTGAGTGTTTTAGGGTAAACCGCATGAACACGCCTTAACAGTTCATCCCCTTTCATATTCGGCATAATGTAGTCAGAAATAATGATGGGTATTTCATAACCATCTTGCCACAATTCATCCATTGAATATAAGGCTTCTTGAGCACAGTCCAGTGTTTCTATGAGATATTCTTCGCTGAGTATCCGTTTGAGTGTTTTTTTAAGGCTTTTGAGTATAGCTTGCTCATCATCCACACATAAAATGGCTAGTTTATCCATGACTTGCTAAACCTGATTGGATCGTTTCAATTAACTTTTTTGTATTTAAAGGCTTGTGTAAACAACAATACAAATTAGCTTGTTCTTTAGCGCGTTTAATCGCGTCATCATCAGCTTGCCCTGTCAGCATAATGGTGATGATATGTGTATATTTCTGATGAACTTGAATCAGCAACTCATCGCCCTTCATGCCTGGCATGAGCCAATCCGAGACAATCAAGAGAATATTGGTTTCATCTAATTGCAATTCATTAAGAATTTCTAATGCTTCATCAGCACTTTCAGCCATTTCATAGTTGTAAGTCTCACCAAACGCTTTTTTGAGTTGTTTTTTGAGACTGTTTAATATCACAATCTCATCATCAACACATAAAATGACGGCTTTATTTTGTTCCATCTGATTTTTTTTGAGCTTTAAAAAGGGCGAATACGCAGAGTCGCGCTAGGGGATAAATTGTAGGGGCGAACCTGCGTGTTCGCCCTGGCTATTGCTCAAATCTAAAACTGAAACAATCCGTTTCTTCCCAAAATCCATTGTACTTTCATCGTATAAAACTTGATGAAAGCAACATTCTAACGTTATCGTCATTTTGTCTCAAGATGGATTGAGTGAGATTGTAAATATAAGAATAAAAAGGGCGGGTTACAACGGATGAGTAGTGCAGCAAGCTGAATGTTTTTTAAGTGTTCATCAGTTCATAACATGGTAAAAGTGCCAAAAAATGTTTTCAAGGAGAAAATCGCCTTTATTGAAATTTGCACGATATATCAATTATTAATTATCAATTATCAATGTCGTAGAGACGCGATGCCTCGCGTCTCTTTAAATAGACGCGATGATAGACGCGATGATAGACGCGATGATAGACGCGATGATAGACGCATCAATGTCGTAGAGACGCGATGCCTCGCGTCTCTTTAAATAGACGCGATGAGAGACGCGATGAGAGACGCGATGATAGACGCATCAATGTCGTAGAGACGCGATGCCTCGCGTCTCTTTCTTTAAATAGACGCGAAATCAATGTCGTAGAGACGCGATGCCTCGCGTCTCTTTCTTTAAATAGACGCGAAATCAATGTCGTAGAGACGCGATGCCTCGCATCTCTTTCTTTAAATAGACGC
>QNEL01000214.1 GCA_003645185.1 Candidatus Parabeggiatoa sp. nov. 3 | reverse complement strand
CTTCAAAATCTATTGTGTATTATATAAAAAGTCACAAGTCGTTTTTGTGACCTAGGGAGCTTACCCCTTAAACATAACTAATTCTACTGATTTTTGGTGGTTTTGGCGTTTTTAAGTAAGAGATTGGACAATGTTTAGACGTTTATGATAAATAATTTTAAAACCGTTCAAGGGCAGACACGCAGGTATACCCCTACAATGTATAGGGGAGAACAGGCGTGTTCGCCCTCTTTAATATGTAGGGGCGAACCTTTGTTATCGCCCTGTTGAAAAATTTTGCTTATCACCAATTTTGGGGAACGCTATTTAAGCATTAGCCGTTCATGAGTTCATTAAATGATATAAGCGGCTGTATTAAGTCTTATCCAAAATTCGTCATTTTTAAAAAATGGATTCATGGCATCAAAGGCTTTTTTGATTTAATGGCAATCCGATTAAAGCAATTTACTATATTAGTTTGTTTGATCATATGTTGATCAACATCACTCAATTATCAATGTCTTGAGAACGGTTCTACTCATTGATAATTGATCATTGAAATGAATTAGATATTTAATGCTTGTGTTTTTTAGATAAGCATAAGATAATTAGCCGCGTTTAATCATCATAACCAATCTATTTAATTAAAGAATGAAGCGTGGTATGGTTGCCCGACTGAACGTGTCTTCGTGATCTTAACTTGACAAGCGAAGGACGTAATGATTTGATTGCTTCCTTTTTCGTATTCTATTATTATCTATTCGAGGTTCAAATTTTTGCTTTGAAAAACTTAAACCTTGAATCTTGTTTTTATTGACAATCTGACTAGGTTGAATTGCTCTCAAATGCAATGAATGTTCAAAAATTCCTTATTGAATATAAGTTGTTTCATCTGTAATGAAGTGTTAGACCAGTCGTGTAATCATATCCGTGTGTATTTGGCCTGATATGTGCAGTACTAATACTAATAATTGTGTCTATTATAGATAGACTTTGATGTCAATACCGGAGGCTAGCCGGGAAGTTACGCGCGGGGACAAGACGGCTCTGTGACTAGGAGTATTTCTAGTGGCAACCTGCTTGGATGAATCGTGAACTAAGCCGTGATCACATTTGGTCACATTTTAGATAGCAGTAGATGAACATGATGAGAAAATAAAACCTAGGCCGCTTGCAAAACTTATCTTTTCATCAAGGGGCAGGAGAAGTGGGCAAGATAATGGATTGTTTTTATTGAAAAATGCCCTTTATTCCTTCCACTCTTTGGGGAAAATTAGCGTTTGCAAGTTTTCTTAAACAACGTAATTGGATTAGGAATTAAGTTAAAAACACGCTTTGCACAAACTCATCAGTGATGGTTTTTTTAATAAAATGAGTTAATTGGTTAGTGCTTAATTTTTAATTCACAAACTGTTAATCACACAAAAGTGTTTGCAAAAACTATTTATTTGCGTGATTTGGAGTATGAGACATTATGACAGTGTTATTTTACCCAAAAAGCAAAATGCTTGCCCTACCCGTGGTAGTAGCGGGCCTGATGCTGGGTGGGTGCGGTACCCCGACAAAACAGGCTGAAGAATGCTCAGCACCCTGCATCGCGAAGGCCGTTAAACAACAGCAAGGCTTGCTATCCAGTAAGGAAAGAGAAATTTCTTCTCTTCAAAACGCGCTTAACGACGAACGGGCTAAGCGTACTCGTTTGGAAATTGCAGCCCGTTCTACCAGCGCTAGAAATACTGGGGCTGGTGGTTCCCAAGCCGTCGGTTTACCACCGAGCGCTGAACCAGGTGAATGTTATGCACGGGTGATTATTCCGCCCAAGTATAAGCCTGAAACCAAGCGCGTCCTAAAGAGAGAGGCCACTACCCGTACTCAAATCGTTCAACCTGCCAAATATACTTGGGAGACAAAACGAATCCAGGTCAAAGAGCCAAGTGAGCGCGTTGAAACCATCCCAGCCAAGTACGATTGGGTTGACGATCGTGTCATGGTCAAAGAGCCTGGCGAACGCCTTAAAACCATCCCGGCCAAGTACGAATGGGTGACTGAACGTATCATGGTCAAAGAGCCAGGCGAACGCCATGAAAACATTCCGCCTAAATACGAATGGGTGACTGAACGTGTTGTGGTTCAGGAACCAGGCGAACAGGTTAAAACCATCCCAGCGAAGTACAGATGGGAGACTAAAAAAATACTGGTGCAGGAAGCTGTGACTGTCGATAAAAGAGTGCCCGCCACTTATCGAACGGTGACGGAAAAAGTGTTGGACAAGCCAGTCCATACCGTTTGGAAAAAAGGCTCTGGCCTGATCACCAGAATCGACGAGGAAACCGGCGAAATTATGTGTTTAGTGGAAGAGCCGGCTACCTATAAAACCATCACTAAGCAAGTCATTGCTCAACCAGAAAGAATGAAGACTGTGGTTGTCTCTCCTGCTCAGTATAAAACAGTACGGATACGGGTTATCGTCGTACCTGCCAAAACGCGTACCATTCCTATTCCGGCGAAGTATAAAACGATCCGCAAAAAAGTGCTGAAAAGACCGGCCCAAACGCGCACCATTCCGATTCCAGCAGAGTACAAGACGGTCCGCAAAAAGGTACTGAAAAGACCCGCACAAACCCGTAAAATAGAAACACCACCGGAATACAAAACCATCCGCAAAAAGGTGATGGTCAAACCACCCCAAACGCGTACCGTGGATATTCCTGGGGAATACAAGACTGTTAAGGTGAAAGTGCTAGTCTCGCCTGCGAAAACCCGCGAAGTGCCTGTGCCTGCTCAGTACAATACCGTCACCACGAAAAACAAAGTGTCTGATTCCAAAATGGATTGGCGTTTAGTGCTGTGTGAAACGAATATGAGCGCGAGTAATATTAGACAAATGCAAATGGCATTGAGTCGTGCCGGTTCGAATCCGGGTAGCATTGACGGTACACTCGGTGCAAGCACCCTGCGAGCCGTGGACAATTTTCAACGTAAAAAGGGACTTTCACGGGGTGGAATCACTTATGAAACCCTAGATGCCCTTGGTGTTAGAACCAAGTAAACATCAATCAAGCTGTTAGTTAAGATGACTGCTGCCCTATTGGGCAGCAGTCAGTTATCCATTCTCAAAACCTTCCCCTTCCTATTTGTTTTATTGATTAATTTCCAAGGCTAACAGATTATTTCTTCCAAACGCCGATAGGATTTTGTCACATCCAACACCCGCTTGCTTCGCCTTCAAATTTATTGCAAGGTTTCCCGAATAGCAGATTGAAATGTTTGTACCGCATCGTATTGATCAGGATAATCGATATAACGCGCTAACTTCTCGCTCATCCAAATCTGGAAAAAACACACTTTGTTCCACTTCTTCATATAGCCCATCCTTTAAATGGAAAACCTGCAATTGACTTGATTTCCAAAACCAAACTTCAGGAATATTCTGCGGTTTATACACATCAAGTTTATTGATCGAACCACTGGTGATGATAACCTCAATCACAATGTCTGGCACTTTTTTATTAGTGCCAATGCAGTAAGACTCATCAGGTTCGCAGGAAGAATAGCCTTCCTTTTTCAGAGTAAAACCACCCCGTCTATAAAACCGGATGCCCTTCTCTCTCATATAGCCTTCTAATAAAGCACCAACAGTACTTTTAACGTTTTCATGTTCATCGCTGATAGGTGCCATAATGTCCAATAAGCCTCCTAGGTAACTGAGTTTCAAAGAAGAAACCTCATCAAAATCGGATTCTATTTTGTTGAAACGTTCCCAACTTATACCCTCTAATGTCACAACACGCTCCATTAAAGCGTTTTATTTTTGTACAGTTTGTAAACTCATCAAATACCTCTATCTACTATTCATTCCAAAATACATACCTTTATTCGGCATTCCACACCTAGCTCACAAGATATTACTGTAATGCGTCGCAATGAGAGTGCAAGTATTCAGCTTGATGTGATTGATTTGATCAGCGTTTCACGCAAACGTTTTTGCGCGCAAAAACGTTTGCGTGAAAATCATGATAATCAGTACAATCAGCGTTCTATTTGTTTTTAAGTGGGCAACAAAAACCTGTTACCCACCCTACATTTGATAGCCATAAATTTTTTAAGGGGAATGGGGGGCAACAACAACCCAAAACCCACCCGACATAAAACGCTCGTTTTTATTGGCCTGTTTTTATCCATTGTTCAAACACTTGTCGAATTTCGGTGCTGCTTAAGACGCTGCCTTCATGTGGCGCATCAACAATGGTATAAGCATGTAAGGGGGAACGGCCATCGTACCAAGGATCGGGGGAATCATAGCCTGTTCTATTTTTTCCGGTGCGTATTTTGCCAATTTGTTGCCGTTTAGTGGTTTCTGCTTGTTCTAACGCTTCACCTAATCCTTTTAGTGTGACACCACTATCGGGCATGACGCTTAATATGGCGCGTTGCGGATTAACTTGTATACCCAGAAATACAAACCCTGGTGCTTGGCCGGCGCGTTTCGCGTCACCGCGTGCCCACGCTTTGAATAAGCTTGATGTGGGCCCTTCAATCCATAAGGCAGGAACCGTTTTGAAGCCTTGCCCTTCGGGTAAACGACATTCAAATTGTTCGGCCCGTTTCAGATCATTAAGGTAGTGTTGCCAATCGGCCCTGACTGCGTCTATATCTGCCTGTAAGTGATTGCACTCTTTAAAGAAATCAGGTGATTTGAGATCGTTACCCGCTTCCAATTGAGCGATGACGGTGTCAATGAAATCTAATCCCTCTGCTAACATGGCAGTACTGATGGTTTTAGGATCAGTGTCAGACTCACTGGCGCGTTGCAAGCTTAAGATAAACAATAAATAGGGCGTTATGGGTTGCGCGGGATCAAGTACCGTTTCGCCTCTATCGACTTGACAAACATAATCGGCCCATAAGCTATGGGCAGGTGAGGGGGAGAAGCCTTGCAAATGGAGACGCGCAAAATAAACACCGGAAATGGCATCTAAATCGGGATACCAATGCGTGATGAGTTGTATTTCGGGTAATGCGGGCCTAATTTGGCTGTGCATATAATCGGGATGATCGAGTGCCAGTCTTGCCGTACACGTATGAGGTGCTGTGGCATGATGATGATCGAGCTGTCCTGGCCCAAAATGGTTACCTACATCAATGTAGATTTTGCCCACTTCGGCGCTTGTCACGCTACCCTTATGTATAAAGTCATAAGTCATTTTCAGGGCGAATTATCCTGATGTCTATGATAGACACGGGCAAATAAGCGGCACAAAAAACCGAGTCTTCGTGGGACAACCCACCAAAATAGCCAAATAATCAATAAGAAAAAGGCGACGTTCAATCCAACAATTTGCCAAATTTGACCATTTTCGACAAGACTGTGAAACACTTTGCCTAGCCCAAAATACTGGAACGGATAAAAGGCTAAAATCAAAAAGGCGATCAGGACTTGTCTACCAGCTTGCATTTTACGATCTATAAAGCCGCTGATGGCCTTAATCTCTTGATCAAGCACTTGATATTTGCTGTCAACCTCTAAACCTTGCCTCATTTTCTTTGTGATTTCAATGCCTTGAAAATCCACAGTGACTTCATTCAAACAGTATTGATTATGAAAAGCGTGGAAGTTTTCCAGCAGGTTGCGGGCTTTCACGCAATCACCTAAATCGATCACTTCTTGAGAAAAACAGTCTAAACGGAAACGCTGATGGTAAACAAAGATATAAAGGGGATAATACAGACTTTCAACTTGTTTTTTACGCAACAGCGGCATATTGTCATCATAACTGATGAAGGCGCAAATATCCCGTAAAGCCAAAGCATTCCAGTAAGACCAAATTTTAATGCTGTTATTCGTCAATAACCGTTTCACGTAATGGATATCATATTGCCACTTACGTTCACCCTGCCAACTCTGCCCTTCACCCGAAGTCGTGGCCAGTTCCAATAGCAACATATCACGCATATTGGGATAACCGTTTAACATCAAATGTTGGTAAGCATGAAGCTGCGGTGAGCCTTGTCCATTAGTGAATTGGCTATAATCTGCTTGAGCCGTAAAATCGGGATCCGTTACGGGGCGATTCCAAATAAATTCACTTTCACCTGATCGGATATTCGCAATTTGGGCAACCGTGAACAGTTTGCTGTAACGAGTATACCGATCCAGAATATTTTCCTTATTTTGCCCCAACATCAAGACATTCTGATTATCCTGATTATTCAATCCTAGCCATTGGTTATAAGCTAATTCCTCCCAGAAGCGTATGGTTTGCGTGGGATTATTGGTATTGCGTACCATGACTTGACTTGCCCCTAATGGCCCGCCAGTATAACGTAATCTCCGATTGAAGATATTGAGATCATCAAGGCGCGGCGTACTCACTTGATCAGCTTTTTTAACATGTTTCAATTTTGTTTTAAAAGCCAATATTCCCGTGTTGTCAGCGAATAACCACAAATCAACCCATTCAATGGTGAAGACTAAGATTTTGTCTCTAAAATTGAGTTGCAAGGGACAACGCCACCAAGTTTCTGAGTCTTGTTGTTGAGTCAGTAATAAATTCTCTGGATAGGGACAAATTTTGCCATTAGGATTAAGTCGTTCTTTCAAGACGGCTTTATGTTGCTGAGCAAACGACTTGCCAGGGACACAATCCAACCAAGTTTGACCAAACAAGGATTCGTGGGCATAAGGTGTCAAAATCGCTTTAGGCAAAAAAGTGCGTTGTAACTGCCGTTTAGGATAAGGATCAGTTTCCAAATATTCATGCAATTGCCAATTATGTTCTTCAAGACGGGGGTAACAGGCCTTAAATGTCTGGTAGGTGACTTGATGGCGCAGTGCTAAATGGAAAATTGAGAAATTGTCTTTTAACTCAGTACTGTCAGGATAGGGTGTTGTCATGTTGATTTAGTCACTACAGGGATTACTTATAATGGTAGTGCTGCATAAAGGTGATGTGGTTATAGATTAGATAGAACGTTGATTAAACTGATAATGGCCTGATTTACACTTAAGTAGGCTATAAATATCGAATAGAACGCAGATTTGACTGATTATCATGACACCACTTAAGAAGTTTTTGCGCGCAAAAACTTTATTTAGCTTCGCTGATCTTCGATTCACGCGAAGAGAGGCTACGCTAAACGCTGATTTTTTTAAATGAGTCCTTATGTTAATCAGTGTTAATCATGAGAATCATGAGAATCAGCGTTCTATCTAATCTACTCATTTTAATAATATTTCTGTATTAATACCAAAAATGTTAAAAGACTTATGTGTACCTATTTATAAACAATCCTTGTGCTTTGATTTGTTGCAAGATTCGCAGGTGGGCAATACCCACCCGACTAATGATAACTGATAACTGTTTTTAGGGTAGGATAAGAGAGATCAGTTTATTTGAGCAAATAAAGAGATAATAGCACGATGTTGGAAATAAAAAGTGCGATGGTGGTTCTGCGCCAAAACGCTACTGGATTTCTTTCCCGTAATGGAAAGGGATTCGGATGAGACAGATCATATAAAAATTCTGAGAGCGATTCATAGCGTCTGTTCTGACTCGGATGAACCGCTTTTTTAAGGGCACAATCTACCCACACAGGTAAGGCGGGGTTGTAATGACAAGCTGAAATATAATTCAACCGATTGTTCGCCTTTTCCATATTGGCTTCGCTGTAGGGCAGGTGCCCAGTCAGTAATTCGTAGGTAATCACACCTAGCGAAAACAGATCGGAACGTGTGCTGCCCGTGAAACCACGTAAGTATTCAGGGGCGGTATAGTTTCGGGTACCTAATAGGTTGATCCGCTCAATGGGGGTAGTGATTTCTTCAAGCCCTGCAATTTTGGTGGAACCAAAGTCAATCAGTTTGATAATACCATGTTTATCCACCATAATATTTTCTGGTTTTAAATCTTGATGAAGCATTTCCATACGATGAAATGCCCGTAATCCTGATGCAATTTGCTCAACCATCGATCGCGCTTCACTTAAAGGTGGCTGGGGATTATCATGTATCCATTGGCGCAAAGTTTGACCTTCAACATATTCAGCAACATAATATAAACATTGACGATGCCGCGTATGCTCATAGACTTTCATGACATGCGGGTGTGTCAAACGTTTACCTATCCATTCTTCGTGCAGAAATCGATCAATATAACCAGGATCATCTTCAAAGTTGACCGAAGGCGTTTTCAATACCATTTTTTTCTGGGTATCGTCATCCATTACCAAGTAAACTTGAGTGCGATTACTGGCATATAATTCCCGTAAAATATGGTAGCCGTCCAAATGCATACCTGGAGATAAAGGCGGTGGAAAGGGTAATTCCGTTAACTTTTTAAAGAAGGCATTGGCATCTTGTGTTGGCAAACTATCAACCTGCACAATCTGGCAGGTTAAATTATCGGGACTTTCTTTCTCAAAGGCTAAAGAAACGATTTTTTGACAAGCCTGATTTAAATCTTCTGCATTGTCAACGATTAGCTGGTGGATATCATCATCAGTAATGTAGCCATGTATACCATCCGTCGTGAAGATAAATAGATCACCTGCTTCCACAGCCGATTTACTGTAATCTATTTCAATATGAAGCTCAATACCCATCGCCCTCGACAGATATTCTTGATCCTTAGAAGTTCTGACATGATGATCTTGAGTGAGGCAAACTAGATTATTTTGACGCAAACGGTAAATGCGCGTATCCCCAACATGGAACAAATGGGCGGTTGTGGATTTAATGACTAAAACACTTAATGTCGTTACCAGCCCTTTATTCGTGCCATAAAGATGGTATCCTTGACCGTATAACCAGCGATTCAGTGCGGTCAATATTTTTTGCGCCGCTGTTTTAACCATCCAAGATTCAGGGGTACTAAAATAGTCGTTGAGAAAACCTTTAACGCTGTAATCGCTGGCTTTATCACCCGCTTCACTGCTACTCACGCCATCTGCGATCACAGCGGCGATTCCCTTAGTCGTCAACAGCGGTTCTGGTGGCGCTAATACGCCATAAGCATCTTGATTTTTAGCTTTGCGACCGGCTTCTGAGTACTGCCCGACTGTGATTGAAAGTTGGTTTGACATAATCAAAAGGGAAAAGGTGGGAAAGGTACAAGGGGAAAGGGGCAAGGGAAAAGGGGCCAAGGGAAAAGGGGCAATGGTGTAAGGGGCAAGGTACAGGGCAAGCTTGACACGGTTCCACACATTCTATCCCATTTCTAACCCCTTATCCTTTCTCAAAGGGTGGGCTGTTGCCCACCCCTACCCACTTGATAAAATTAGTGAACGTCAATCATTTGTACTGTACCATCTGGCAAGACTTCAGCCATTTGTCCCTTGGGTTCATCCAAGAAGAGGGCAACCAAGACCATCACAATGAGGGCTGAACCGCCAATCACTAAGAAAAACTGATTCGCTGGCACAAAGGAGAGAACGGTTAAATAGACAACCGCGCCGACATTGCCGTAAGCACCAGTCATACCGGCAATTTGACCCGTCATACGCCGTTTAATAATCGGTACCACGGCAAAAACTGCCCCTTCACCGGCCATGACGAAGAATGAACAAAACATCGTCACTGCCACAGCAGCCGGTATCCACCAGGTTGAATCGATGAGATTCATCAAGAAATAGCCTACTGATAAACCAGTCAATAAAATGAGCAACGCTTTTTTGCGTCCAAATTTGTCACTGATATAGCCACCACCAGGACGAGCGATCAAATTCACAAAGGCAAAACTCGCAGCTATTACGCCGGCCATGACTTGAGACATTGAGAAAGTATCGAGATAAAACAAGGGTAACATGGACACCACGGCCAGTTCGGAACCGAAAGTACAGAAGTAGGATATATTCAAAAGGGCGACTTGTTTGAACTTATAGCGATGGATTTCCGGTACAGGTTCTGTAAAAACATTTTTGTTGATCCGGTAGACATGATAGGTTTGGAAGAAATAAACAGCTACCAAAAACCCATAAACGCTATTACTCTCAAGACTCGACAGCAGACTCAAATTAGCAGGTGAGAGTTTCCAAGTCAAAAGTGCGAGGGCCAAGTACAGAGGAATATTCATGACCAGATACAGAAAGAAGTCAAACCGACTGGTGACTTCCATCGCGCCCGTCTTGTTAGGCTTGAAATAAGTCGAACCTTGAGGGGTATCTCTGACGGAGAGATAGTAAATCACGGAGTAAACCATAGCCACCATACCACTGAGGGCCAAAGCATAACGCCAGCCATTCTCTGGGTCAATCAGATTACCCAATATGAGTGCGACAGTCGGTAAGGTTAGCGCGGCACCTGCCGAACCAAAGTTACCCCAACCGCCATACATACCTTCTGCCAATCCCACTTGTTTAGCAGGGAACCATTCTCCAATCATGCGAATACCGATCACAAAACCGGCACCGACGAAAGCCAACAGGAAGCGCATAATCGCCAATTGTTGAAAATCTTGCGTCATGGAGAAAATAATACACAAAACACCAGAAATCGACAGGAGTATCCCGTACATGATGCGTGGCCCGAATTTATCGACCAGCATCCCGACGGCAATTCGCGACGGAATAGTGAGTGAGACGTTGAGGATCATCAACACCTTGATCTGTTGACTCACATACTCTTTCTGTTCTTCCAGTGGTAAAGCTCTTATCTCTGGCGGTAAGAGTTCCATCAGCAAATCGCGAATGGAACCCATTAAGGGTGCCATGTTAAACCAGATATAAAAACTGATAAAAAAGGCAAACCACGTAAAGTGGAGTGTGCGGATTCTCTCCGATTTCAAATTAAATAAATTAATGCTTTCGGCCATTAACAAATCCTCAACAAGTTGAATTAAAAAGGTTCTTTATCACATCATGCAAATTGCAAGAAATATAAGAACCCGACTATCTCAGTTCTCCGATGAGTGGATGTTCCACGAATCGGTTCCTGCTTCAACCAAGGGGGCAGTAAACTGTCACACAAGCGTCTTGTTCACAGGCGTTAATTTCCGAGGAACTCCCGGTATATCAAACCCACCACTGGCGGGGGGCGAACTCAAGAGAAACTTCGCTAATAGCAAACCTAAGCGAATCGCTCTGGTTTAATCAATAAAACAACAGCAAAGAATGAAAAATGAACAAATTAACAAACGTTTGGCTCCCAGTTATTTTAGATAAATCACTGATTTAATCAAACGATATTCAATCCTTAATTCGCTTATTAATTGCTGTTATATTTTAAACGGCTTATGAAAAACAGTGTTTTTTGGAAATCATTTTAAACCAAAGAGATGAAACATAAATGATTGTTTTTATAATGGTTTTCATTTATTCGCCTTCATTCGCATATAACGAAGTTTCGCTAAGCTTCAGTTTATTTGCCATTCACCAATGGTGAGATTAAATATCTACTAAGATAAATTTTAACATAAATCTATGGCTTAATCAGAAACTTGCCATCATGCAGCCAGCAATACTCATGACAAATGAAAGGGTATGGCTTTTCCAATAGATTACTATACAAAGCGTACTTAAATTTAAGGGGTTGAATGAATTTGAGTATTGATTTAATAACTCAATTTCATATAAAAGTTTTTGCGCGCAAAAACTTTTATATGAAATATTAAATCTTAACAAAATCTGGAGATGAACCAAATCCGTTGTACTACTCAATTATATATTAATTAAAAACGCCGTTTGTTCCCCTTCTATGTTGTTTGTACTACTGAATAGACTCACTTGAGATGATTGAAAAATTTTTTTCACGGCTCAACTTCTCAAAACACACATAACAAATCTTTGTCAAACTCATGCTCTAAAAAACATCAGATTATTAATGATTAATCAAGCCTGTCAATCATTGATAATAATTAATATATAGGTTATTGAGCTATCAGCAAAGGATATCATGCAAAGCAGACGCGATGTTATCAACGTTTTTAAGCAAAGGCAAGATATAAATAATTATTTATGCTTTAGAAGATTTAGAGTCTAATTTCTTTTAACTTATTAATTTTACTTAGGAGCCTCTTGCAAAACTCTGGGCATAAACGAAAATATCAATGACTTACATATCATTAGGTACTCGTAAGTTATTGATTTATCGTTAGGCTTTGGAGTTTTGCAAGAGCCTCTTAGAATATAAGCAATCTCTAAAAAATAAAATACATTTAATTCAATGAGTTAGTGTTTTTTTATGATGATGAGCGAGTTAGTTATTATCAATAGCGTTTTACTCACTGATTGAGACTCATTATTATGTCAGTTTACTCACGAAAGAAGATGTTTTAAGCGTACCTCATTTTCTTGAGATAAAGTTGTAAAAAAACGACAATTGTTGTAAAAATGGTCAGTTTTCAAAAGATGAGCCAAAAAATGATTATATAAATAGAAACACAATCAGTACAACGAATTATGAAATAAACGAATTGTAATAAGAGGAACTTGCAAAACGTCGAGGTGCCCCCACAAATCAACGACTGAAATGCGTATCAACTTCTCGTTATCAGGCCTGAAAAGTTATTGTTTTATCGTTTCTGCTTAAATGAAAGGGAGTTTCAAATACGGGAAAAACCTCATTATTTATGTCCCATTTCATCCTTTACAATCAGAAAAATTTTTTGAGCCCGATTTTAAAAATATTATTTATGTGAAGCTTTTCGTTCCAAATTGATTTTGCTTTAGCTTTTCGTTCCAAATTGATTTTGCTTTAGCTTTTCGTTCCAAATTGATTTTGCTTTAGCTTTTCGTTCCAAATTGATTTTGCTTTAGCTTTT
>QNEL01000213.1 GCA_003645185.1 Candidatus Parabeggiatoa sp. nov. 3 | reverse complement strand
ACAACCGATGACTTTTTTGAATTAGACGATTTGCCTGATTCAATCGCGGTGATTGGATTGGGTGCCATTGGTTGCGAACTGGGACAAGCATTAGCCCGTTTAGGGGTTAAAGTGGTGGGTGTCGAAATGCTGTCCAACGTTGCCGGCTTGTCTGATCCTAAAGTCAATAAAGTCGCTATTGAAGAACTGGCAAAATCGTTTGACGTTTGGTTAGAGACAGCCGCACAGTTGTCTGAAACAGCAGAGGGCAAAATCAAAGTCGAAACGGACGATGGACGCTCAATCATTGTTGATAAGGTATTAGCGTCACTAGGCCGTCGCCCCAATATTGATAATATGGGCTTAGAAGTCTTTAATCTGGGTTTATCCAATGGATTCAAAAACTGGGTCAACCCAAATACCATGCAGATTGGTAACTTACCCCTGTTTGTTGCTGGCGATGTAGGCTCACTGAAACCCATATTACACGAAGTCGCTGATGAAGGCACGATTGCGGGTTACAATGCGGTACAAAACGAGGTTCAAGCCTTTGAACGTCGCGTACCCCTCCGCATTGCCTTTACCGATCCACAAGTGGTTATCGTCGGCGCCTCTTTTGCCGAATTAGCCGAACAAGAGTTCATCACAGGCGAACGCAGTTTTGTTGTTCAAGGGCGCACAAAAGTGATGGCGCGTAATCATGGCCTTTTGCGCGTTTATGCCCATTCTGAATCTGGCCGATTACTGGGTTCAGAAATGATGATACCCGATGGTGAATATATTGGTCACTTTTTAGCGATGGCAATTGAAAATGAGATGACAGTCAGAGAGGTTATGGCCACGCCCTTCTATCATCCAACCGTTTTGGAAGGATTGGATAATGCGCTAAACGCGATCGCTGCTCAACTTGAAGGTGGAAATCAAGGGCCAGCCTTAAAGACAGCCAACAGCTAAAGCAGTTGTCTAAAAGCTCAAGTCACCTAAAGGTGACTAACCTAAATATATCTATAGCATCTTACAGTATAATTATATCTAGGTGACCTTTACCTTCAGGCAACTGCTTTAGTATAGTCACCTTTAGGTGACTTTCGCTTTCAGACAACTGCTTTCACGCCAAAGTTTTTGCGCGCAAAAACTTTGGCGTGAACCGAAGGGAAGCTACGCTAAAAGCTGTTGGCTTGAATGAATTATTAAGCGGAGAAGATAATGATACTTGAAGACGATCCGATTACAGCAGAAATCAGAATGATTAGACAACAAATTTCCGCTCAGCATGGACATAATTTACAAAAATTGTTAGAACATTATCAAAAACTAGAGAAAGAAGCGATAAAGAGTGGAAAATACCATTTTGTGAATTTGAAACCGCACAAACAGTAGAGACGCGATGCAGAGCAAATCTGCCCCGTAGAAATTTGGTTCTGTAGAGACGCGATGCTTCGCGTATCATCGCGAAGCGTTTACATATATTTTTCAATTTGAGACGATACAAACAGACGCGAGGCATCGCGTCTCTACAAAAAAATCACAAAAATTCAAACCGATAGCTTTCCACTATTTGCTTCCCTTCAATAACTTCCCCCATCTCTTTCAATTCCAATTTAATGTGTACTGTGCTTTTTGCCTCCAATTGTTGATCTTCTGGCAGGGATTGCTGTAAATACTCGGCCGCTGTGAAACGTCGTTCATCAAGAATTTGCCCGTTATAATCTTCAAAAATCAACTGTAAATCTGGGTAAGGTTGCGAAAAAATCGCCTCATTGATAAATGTCCCTTCAACTTGTATTGCATTACTCCTCTCTGGGTGAATTTGGACCATAAGATGTTCTATTTTGAAACGTGTCACATCCCGCGTTGTCGGTAACGTACATAAAAAGTTATAACAAAACAAGTCTAACCAAGGCCTGATTTGGGCATGTTGTAAAACCTCATCACGTTTAAAAAACCACATTAATTGTGCTGTGAGTAGGCCAGCAAGGATAATGACTATGATGCCCCACCAAAATAATGATTTCCATGAACGGCCTGAAGGCGGTTCGTAAATATCTTCTTGAAGCAATTCTGGAATGTCTTCATCTTGGAAATGGGTTGTCTGATCTTCTCCAATATTAAATTCATCTGTCCCGTCTTCTCTCGGTAATTCTTGTAATAAACTATTGGTGGCATTGAAAATATTTCTACAATGACTGCAACGAACATGGCCTTGAGCGATATTGAGATGGGCCGCTGTAACATTAAATATCGTTTGGCAGTAAGGGCATTGTGTGTGCATAATAATTAATAGGTTATCTCCGTGTTTGTCGTCGTATCGGGCGAGGGCAAAGGATTGCCCCTACAAACAATTCATGTCGTATCGGGCAACAAGACGCATCCAATTATCCTGTTCAACCTTGTCTACAATTGTGGCATAAGGCGTATAAGCGGCTATCACGTCATCAACTTGTTCCTTTAGTAGGCCTGATAATACCAGTGGTGCTTTGGTATTTAAATGTGCTGTCAAGGTTGGCGCGAGTTTGATTAAGGGGGTGGCTAAGATATTGGCGAGTATGCCATCTGCCTTGACGTGGTGAGGGAGTTGTTCTGGTAAGACGGGGCTAATGGCGGTTTCAACGTGATTTTTTTTGGCATTATCAAGGGTGGCTAATAAGGCTTGTGGATCATTATCGACTGCCCAAACGTGCGCTGCGCCTAATTTGAGCGCGGTAATGGCTAAAATACCGGAACCGCAGCCATAGTCAATCAGGGTTTGATCGGTTAAATCGTTTTGTTGATCTAGCCATTCTAAACATAAAGCGGTTGTGGGATGTGTGCCGGTGCCAAAGGCGAGGCCGGGATCAAGCATTATATTGATAGCTTGTGGATCAGGCGGCCTTTGCCAACTGGGGCAAATCCAAACACGTTTGCCAAATTGTAAGGGCTGAAAATCAGCCAGCCAGACGCGAGTCCATTCTTGATCTTTTAGGATTTGTATTTGACAAGGGGGTAAGGGGGCGATCCGGGCTTGCAATTGCTTTTGTAATTGATGGCTATCCGTGTCGTTTTCAAATAAACCAATAATCCGTGTTTGTTTCCAAAGGGGCGTGGTATTTAAAGGCGGTTCATACAACGGTTGGTTTTCAGCATCAAGCAAAGTGACGGCAACCGCACCCAGTTCGGTGAGGCTGTCGGAAATCCGTTCAACGCTTTGTGCGTCTGTGTCTAATATTATTTGTAACCAAGGCATGGGAAAATGAAAAGGCTGATATGAATGAATAAATAATTGCGAATTTGATAGATGATAGGGATTATACCTGATATTCGGGGTTGCCAGCTTTCCCTGGGTTTGGCAAAAGTTTTTGCACGCCAAAACTTGAAGCTCAATTTCACATTCAACCCCAAAAAGGTTGTCGGATTTCCCTATAGACTTTCAAAAAAATGTCGAGCGATAAAAACCTGACAGGTTTTCTTTCGCCTGTCAGGTTTGGGCCAAAATATTTATCTGAACTCCTATAGACGACGCGGCTAATTGACCTAATAACCAAGTGTCAATAGCGCTATTACCCGTTAATTGAATCTTGTCCTTTGTTAGCCTCTCAAGTGAGTGTTCAGCTTCTGTGATATTATCGCTTAATTCAAAACGTTCAATTGACCACCATTTATCAAAGAGTTCAAAGCGAATAGCACCACCATTAAATAAAAATTGCGTTTCAGGTTCGTCTTTGAAATCTTCGTATAAGTAAGCGAGATAAATGAGCTTAACAGCAACAATATAATCATTATCACTCCATCCTGAGTGAGTCATTTCTTCATCAAGCCAGGTTGTGACTTCTGTTAGAGGCTTTCTAATTGTTTCATCAAGTGTTTTTGTCCTATCCACCAAAATGGCTTTAGGTTTGATGACATAAAAGACTATTTTTTTCATATTGTGACACACTATAACAGTTACTGATTAAAGTCCAAGCTTCTTTTTGAGTAAAACACGATCTAATGAGGGATTTAATAAGGGTTCAATCGCATTAAGAATTTTCTTGAAATTTTTGCTATCACTTTCATACTTTCTCTGAATAGTGATTGTGTAGTAATTAAGTATTTGCTCTCCTAAAAACCGCTTATAGTTTTGAGACACATTAAGTCGTGTGACGAGTCTTAACTCGTATTCATAAGCGCCTCGTTCAAAACCAGCAACGACATATTTTGAGAATAAGCTTTTATTGCCTAATGCGCCTGATTTTGCTAATCGTTGAAATTGAATGATATGGTGCTTTTCATGGAGTATATCTAGCACAGTTGTTCTTGCAGGATCAAAATCTATCATGTATTTTCCATCACCCAAGTGACCGATTAAACCTGCTTGTGCTCTTGTATTACCATGACCTATTTTGTTATGACTATAATCAACAGCATTCAAGTTTACATTAAGAAGAATTAGCCTATCTGATAGATGTTTAAATTTTGAGGATTCTACAAATAATTGATCTAAAGTGGTCTGTTCAGTGAAAGGGATAGTGGAATCAGACCATGTACTATCAAGTTTATTAGCGTTTACAACGGTTGTTTTTGCTTCCATTCCGGCTTTGTCCTATTTGATACCTTCATTTATCGCGAATGAATGGGCTTGAAAGAACAAGCGAAAAGAGATTTTCCGAAACGGCGAGGGCGAGAAAGAAATAAGTCATCGCCTGATTGAATTAATGCTGAGTATCGTAGGGTGGGATCGCTGTCGGCAATGACTCAAATATTATCCCTTAGGAATCGTCACAAAATAATTTGGACATTTATAGATGTTCATAAAAATAATATCCAAAAGCCCTAAAAATTCTATAAAACGGGAAATTATTTCGTGATCATTCCTTAGATCCTATCGCCCGCTTGCCCACCATCTCTCTATTGCAAATAGTATATCTAATCATTCAAATGAAAGCACAACATTTAAAAGAGATTAAAACGCCTATCACAAATACTGTGCCGACTCGTTTTTGGCATGTATTAGAAGATGGGCGTATTCAATGTGATTTATGCCCTCGCGCTTGTAAACTGAAAGCGGGGCAACAGGGCTTATGTTTTGTGCGAGCGAATCAGGATCAACAAATCGTGTTAACCACTTATGGGCGTTCTAGCGGTTTTTGTGTTGATCCGATTGAAAAAAAACCGTTGAACCATTTTTTACCAGGTACGCCAATTCTGTCTTTTGGTACCGCTGGCTGCAATTTGGCCTGTAAATTTTGCCAAAATTGGGATATGAGTAAATCTCGGCAAATGGATACGCTGGCGGATCAAGCTGATCCTGAAACGCTGGCGCGCGCTGCACACAAATTAGGCTGTAATAGTGTCGCCTATACTTATAATGATCCTGTGATTTTCTACGAATATGCCATTGATGTGGCTAAAGCTTGTCGCGAATGGGATATTAAATCGGTTGCTGTCACGGCGGGTTATATTTGCGAAGAGCCTCGCGAAGCCTTTTTTCAACAGATGGATGCTGCGAATGTGGATTTAAAAGCCTTCACTGAAAAATTCTATTATAAATTGACAGGGGGGCATTTGCAGCCGGTATTAGACACTTTACGTTATCTGAAACAGGAAACTCAGGTTTGGATTGAACTCACAACGTTGTTGATTCCTGGTGAAAATGATTCTGAAACGGAATTGGAAGAAATGACGCAATGGGTTGTCGAAAACTTGGGGCCGGATGTGCCCATGCACTTTACAGCCTTTCATCCTGATTGGAAAATGTTAGATAAACCGCCGACTTCTTCTCGTACTTTGACAATGGCGCGTCGTATTGCCCTTAAAAATGGAGTACGTTATGCCTATACCGGTAATGTGCATGATCAAGCTGGGGCGAGTACTTATTGTCATCAGTGTGGCAATGTTTTGATTGGGCGAGATTGGTATATTTTAAGCGATTGGAATTTAACGGCTGAGGGTAAATGTAATCGGTGCGGTACGACTTGTGCTGGCGTATTTGCGGCCCAAGCTGGGCAGTGGGGGGCTAAACGGATGCCTGTCAGATTACGGGATTTTGAAGTTTTGAAATAGACACAGCAATAGGGCAACCACAAGGGATTGCCCCTACGACAAAAATTGAAACCCTTATCCAACCAAAAACCGTGATTGAGCCAGTTGTCGTAATACGCCAACCAGTAATATATCGGCTAATTGTAAAATGATAATCACAACCAGTGGTGATAAATCCAAGCCTTGCAATGGCGGTATCTTACGCCTAACAGGGCGCAGTATCGGTTCATTCAGGCTAAATAAAATGTTACTTAACGGGTTGTAATTATCAGGAGAGGTGATCCAACTTAAAATCACTTGAATGATAATCGCAAAGATAAAAATATAAATCATTAAAGACAACAGGTTAGCCATAGATAACAGGAATAACCCGATGATACTGGGTGATTGTCCATACAACCAAGCGATCAAGGATAATTCAATCATCTTGAGTGCCAACATCAAAACAATGGCCGAAAAATCAATATCACGCCAACCTGGGATAAAATTATAAAGCAACTGCAAAGGCAGATTCGTCAATCGTAATAACAATCGTAGCATCGGATCGTTACGAAAACCGACTTGAAACCATTGCAGCAAAAATCGCAGCATGATAAGCAAAATGTAAATGCCAAACACCGTATTAATTAGAAAAACCAAAGCGGTGATGAATGGGCTACTTAGCACGTTAGTCTTCTCCAAATTGTTTAGCTAAACGAATAGCGCGTTGTTGAGCCGCTTGTAAAGCTTGATCAAATAAAGCTTGCAACCCGCCGGCTTGTAAAGTATTTATGGCTTGTTCAGTTGTTCCCCCTTTAGATGTCACGCGCGCTCGCAAAGTGGCCGCATCTTCTTGACTTTCAAGGGCCATTTTAGCTGACCCAAAAGCGGTTTGCAGTGTCAACAAGCGGGCCGTTTCCTGTGGTAAACCTAAACCAATACCGGCTTTTTCTAACACTTCCATCATTAAAAAGAAATAGGCGGGCCCACTTCCAGACAGCGCCGTAACGGCATCCATTTGCGTTTCGTCTTCTAGCCAGAGGGTTAAACCCACCGCCCGTAGGATATTTTCCGCTAATTCGCGTTGAAAGTCACTGACAGATTCGCCAGCAAACAGGGCCGTCGCGCCGCTGCGTACTAATGCCGGCGTGTTAGGCATCACGCGCACAATTGGCAAAGGCTGATTGCTACCTAACCAATGCTTTATTTCAACCATGCGAATCCCAGCTACGATACTGATAAACAAAGGCGGCGGTGTTGGCATCGCTGTGGCGATGGTGGATGCCGCTTCTCGTAAAAATTGCGGTTTAACCGCTAACACCACGACATTCGCACCGTTTATAGCGGACAAGTTATCAGTGTAGCATTGTATTGGAAATTGCGCCGCAAGCGGTTGAGGGTTAGGATCAGCAATCCGTAATTTTTCGGCTTTAACCCCCGTTTCAAGGAGCCCCCCAATTAGGCTAGTCGCCATATTTCCACCGCCAATAAATGTTATGATGCTATTTTTCATAAAACATTATCCATTTAATTTGTAATACTTTTACAATGAATTCGAGGTTCAAGTTTTTCAGAGAAAAACTTGAACTTCGAAAACCTAATTTTTGAGTATTTTATCAAATTCTGATAGCAATTTTTAGACAATAATGTGAATTGTGTTTGAAAGCAAAATTTTTGCACGCAAAAACGCATTCAGAAAATTGTGAAGAAAAATGATTGATTTAATTCAAAATCACTATGAAGCGCACTTTTGCGTGGAATTGAATTATCAATAGCATTTTAATTTGTTAGATAGCAATTGATTATTGTCATTGTTTTTTGATGTGATAATTGATAATTGATAATTTGTAATTTGTAATTGATAATTAATAATTTATATATGTTATATCACGATCATTTCTATACTATGGGTTTTACCCACACTGTCTGTGAAGATTACGCGACACAAGGTGACAAACCAACCCCCTTTATTGTTTTAAGCGATGGGTGTTCTTCCTCTGATAATACTGATGTCGGGGCACGTATTCTGACGCTTACCAGCAAATATCTTATTGAAAAGGCAAACGATTGGCCCTGGGATTATGAGCCATTTGGACAAAAATTGATTGACGAAGCATCGAAAGTTATCAAGGAAATGAAATTGCCCTTGAGTGTTTTACATGCTACCGTCATGTTGGCCTTTTTAGATCAAGAGCAAGACAATATTATTGTGTATGTTTACGGTGATGGTTGCTTGTTACTGAAAGATCATCATAACCATATCAGAACGATTGAAATAACCTTTGCCCATAACGCGCCTTATTACCTGACTTACTGGGGAGATCAAAACGTTTTGCTAGAATACATGATGTATGAACCCTATTCGCTGATCTTAAGAGATTCTGCAAAGGAGAAATCAAAACCCAAAGCGTTTAACAGCCAATTAATTTTTCGTTTTCCTTTAAAAAAATTTAAAACGGTTGCCATAGCGTCAGATGGTGTGAGTCAATGTCTTGATATACGCCACCACAACAAATTATCCGTGAACGAAGTCGCGAATGATTTGTTAGCTTTTCCAAATACAACTGATGAATTTATCAAACGTCATCTTGAAAGTACACTCAAACAGTATGCCATAGCGGGATATTATCCCCTAGATGATTTATCAATCGCGGTATTGACACATGAAATTTGAGTTTTCCCCAACTTGCATCTAGGGTGTTGATTGGGCGTTTGAGGAGCATTTTTATGGAAAAACTAACGCAAAAGACGTTTTCACGCTAAAGTTTCGCTTCGCTATACTTTAGCGTGAAAAAGAGACGCAAAAGACGCAAAGAGGCAACTAGATTTCTCTTGATAGAAAGCATCTTTAGCGTCTTTAGCGTCTTTAGCGTTTATTTCTTTTTCAATCAACTTGCTCAAAAATTTCCCGCAATATCTGAATATTGCTATCCAAATAGGGTTGATAAAGCATTTTATTATGTTCACCAACGCCTTGATAGGTTTTGAATTGCCCTGTTGTCACTTCGGCCCAACCTTGAACACTGATTACAATGCGCCCTGTTGCTTCATTTGAGCGATTTTCTAACTGGACACCTTCTAACCGATCCGAAATATTGCTATCACGATAAATGCTTTGTGACTGTTCGGCGAGCAAGACATGGATGTTGGCGTGAACTTGATGGTTGTCTACTGACTGAGCAATATAATCATGATAGCCTTTAATGATTCTGTAAGCTTTTTCCCATAAAATAGGGTTAGTCAAATAAGGTTTGGTGTTCTCATGATTGAGAAATTGTTCAGCCCGTTTTTTGATTGCGGCTTCTGAAAAGGAGACTTTCTCATAAAACCGCGCTGAATCCACCATCACTATATCAGAAACACAATGCCCTCTTTGTTCTAACGCTTGTGTGATATGGTAAGCCAAGTTACCGCCAGCAGAATAACCGAATAATAAATGAGGCCCTTCTGGCTCAACCTCTCTAATCAGATCAACATAATCCTGAATACGGGTTTGGGCTTCGATAAAGTTGAAACCATAAAAGGCATAAGGCCTTAATTTATCTGCGACTTGTAAGTAGCCTAACGCATCACCTGTGCCAGGTGGCAAGGCAAAAATGGGCTTGCCGCTTGTCACGCCATTAAGCAGTACCCTTGCTTCATCAATTTCTTTCACGCCAAATTGCGCGATATCTAACATAAGTTGAGCCAATTCGCGAATCGTTGACGCTTTCAAAAACGCTTGCCAGTGGCACTTGAATCCCCATTTTCTGATGAATCAGGGCAATGAGTTTCGTCACCCTTAAACTATGCCCCCCAATATCAAAAAAGTCATCCGTCGCGCCAATCCCTTTTTGTCCCAAGACTTCTTCCCAAATCAAGGCTAATTGCTTTTCTGTTTCAGTTGAGTGTGCCGTTGCGGTAGTGCCAATGCGGGAGCGGGTAATGCCCTTTTATTGATTTTACCATTCGCTGTCAGCGGCATCTTTTCCAATTGGGTGAAATACGTTGGCATCATGTATTCGGGTAAAACCGTTTTGATATCATCGCGTAAGCTATTGATTTCTAAATCAGATTGTAGCGTGACATAAGCCAATAATTCTGTGCTGTCAGGGCCCAAATCTTTAGCGATCACGACCGCTTCTTTAACGGCTTCATGTTGTAATAACTGATGTTCAATTTCGCCTAGCTCAATGCGATAACCGCGTACTTTAACCTGTTCATCCTGCCTACCTAAAAATTCAATAGAGCCATCAGCTAACCAACGGCCTAAATCACCTGTACGGTAAAGGCGTTGATGCGGTTCAAAAGGATGGGGAATAAACTTTTGCTTTGTCAATGCGGAATCATGCCAATAGCCTCTGGCAAGCCCATCGCCACCGGTATAAATTTCTCCCGCTACCCCAATCGGAACCAATTCATGGTGACTGTCCAAAATATAAACCGTTGTATTTGAAATGGGACGACCAATCGGGATATCTTGTTCAAATAACGAGTCAACGGTATAACAGGTTGTAAACGTTGTGTTTTCAGTCGGGCCATAACCATTCTTCAATATCAGTGAGGGATAAGCTTGGCGAACTTGATTAACATGATGAACAGACAGTTTTTCACCACCAACGATAACCGTTTTCAAGCTTTGAAACAGGTTAATGTTCATTCCGACTAACAGATTAAAAAGACTTGCCGTGAGCCAACAGGTTGTAATCTCATGCTGTTCTATTAATTGTTTGAGTTTATCCGCATTTAAAAAATCTTCTTCTTGCGACAAACACACTGCGCCGCCATTTAACAAGGGGCCCCAAATTTCAAACGTTGACGCATCAAAAGCAAGCGAACCGGTTTGTAAAATCCGATCCGAGGCTTGAAGCGAAATATAATTGGTTTTTAAAACCAGCCTTAAAATTGAACGATGTTCAATCATCACGCCCTTGGGTTGCCCCAAAGTGCCTGAAGTATACATCACATAGGCTAATCCATCAGCTTGACTCCGTTTTTCTACCTGATCAATAGGGTAAGTTGCCAAAGTGCTGCGATCAAATTGATACTTATGTCTGGGGCTATTAACCCAAGATATCATCTCTTTTTTATTGATATGGATAATCACATCATAACTATATTCAGACAATTCGCTTTGCGTTGTGCCCAACATCTTAGAATACTGAATCGCGGCAATTTCTGGAAAACCCTGACGCAAGTCATTCAAAAAGGCTTTTTCGATAAACAGTTCTTCAAAACGATCCGTTTTCGTAATATAGCCTTTACCAACATTTTGTTTTTCAAAGCTTTCTAAAGACTGAATAAAATCATATTGTAAATCTTGATCCCAAACATTGCCTAGAAAAAGAATGCCATCATTTTTCATCAAAGCGATGGCTTTTTTCAACACGTCTCGCAAATAGTTATGTCCACTGAAACACTGAATCACACTATTGAGGATCACGATATCAAACTCTTTTTCTGCGATCAGATCAATCTCATGTGCCGCGAATTGTGCCAGTTGAACCTGAGTCAAACCCCGCTTTTTGATTTCTCCGGCTGTCCAAACCAAGATATTCTGCGAGAGATCGGTAGCATAATAAAAACCGGCCAACGGTGCTAAGCTAAACAAACTGATACCAGAAGCACAGCCAATTTCGAGAATACGTGAACTTTTATCTTTATTAATAAAACGGGAGAGTTTTAAACGAATGTTTTCAGCATAGTCTTCCATGACTGCTGGACTTAACCATTCGCCCGTATAACTGCTTTTCCAACCGCCACCGGAAATCTCATCAAAGGTGTCGCGGCGAATGAAATCCCACATATCCTCCGTCATCATTTCACCGATACCTTCGGATTCCGCATAAATATCAAGACTGTCGGGACACAAGATGACCTTTAAATCAGGACATGACCATTGTAACTTATTGATAATGCGTATATTGTCTTTAGAAGCGATGAGGAAACGGGCCTGTGTTTCCCTCAAAATGTATTGAAGACGTTTAAAAGGCAAATCATGATTCAGCGGTAAATAAGCGCCACCGGCTTTTAAAATGCCCAATAGCGCGACAACCATATCATGAGAGCGATCCAACATGACTGCGACAAGAGCTTCTGGTTGCAAGAATTGAGTCAACAAACAATGGGCTAATTGATTAGATTGTTG
The DNA here is from genome assembly GCA_003645185.1 of Candidatus Parabeggiatoa sp. nov. 3. Taxonomy (GTDB): domain Bacteria; phylum Pseudomonadota; class Gammaproteobacteria; order Beggiatoales; family Beggiatoaceae; genus Parabeggiatoa. The sequence goes on along the minus strand of QNEL01000213.1, from coordinate 684 downwards.
TTCCAATTCTCGATAAGTTTGAGTCGTCTCACCACAAATAACGGCTATTGCATTCGGTGTTCTTTTGGCTTGTTCAGAAAAGAGAGCATGAACGGTCTTATCGCGAGGATAATCGGTTTGGGTTTGATTAAAGGATTGGATAAGCGCCTTTAAGCTGGCTTTTTCATTGTCATCATCTAACAAATTAAAATCACTGAGTTTCATAGATAATAGATATCAATGGGTTATTGAGATTGAAGTGGAAAGGGGTTAGCCATTCTAGCTTTGGCAAAAGGGGTTGTTAGGTTGGGGGGGATTGTAGAAGGCGTACAAACTTTTATGTATTTCACGCTAAAGTATAGCGAAGCTTCACGACGCGCGTGAAATGGTGGGTAACCTGTTTTTGTTGCCCACCATCCTGCCCGACTCCCTGTCAAGATTTCCTTTTCTTCTTTTCTACGAAATCGCGTTTCAATGAACTACGTTGCCCAACTCCCTGTAAAGCATGCTTCATCGCCCGACTCCCTGTCAACACAATTAGTGGGTATATGTGTAGAATATGACACGTTTCAATGGGCTTCATCGCCCGACTCCCTGTCAACTGTTTGATATTTTTAGGGAATTGCATTCTTGTTTCAATCGGCTACCTCGCCAGACTCCCTGTCAACACAGTTAGTGGGTATATGTGTAGAATATGACTCGTTT
>QNEL01000212.1 GCA_003645185.1 Candidatus Parabeggiatoa sp. nov. 3 | reverse complement strand
GCTCTTGATTTACTTATAGAGATACGGAATAGAGGTGCTGGGTTCGCACCATTTAAGATTGTGAATACATTTTAATAAAATTTTTTCATATATTTTAATAAAGGTTAATGTTAATCGAACCTGGTATCACAAATGAAATCTCAAAAAAGAAATGATAAGGAGTACAATTTCTGCTCGAAGCGAGAGTAGAAGTTGATCACTCCAATCAAACAGAAGCAAAATAAATTTGGAACTAAAGCAAAATAAATTTTGCACTCCAAGCAAAATAAATCGATAATGATGAATGATTCAATGATGAATTGTTTAATTCATTTTTCATTCATCATTCTTACATTTTACCCCATTTCAAGTTGTCGATTTGTTTCTTCAATTCCAAATTCTTGGTTTCTAATTCGATGTTTTTCGCTTCAAGTTGTTTTTGTAAATGACTGATTTGTAACTGCGTATTGATCCGTACTAAGACTTCTTCGTGCTGAAAAGGCTTGGTGATGTAATCTACTGCGCCTAATTGAAACCCTTTGATTTTATCGACGGCATCCGTTAAGGCTGTCATAAAAATAATCGGAATGTTTTGAGTTTGGGGATCGGCTTTCATTCGTTGACAGGTTTCAAAACCATCTATGCCGGGCATCATCACATCTAACAAAATTAAATGGGGTTTCTCATGTTGAATCATTTGTAAAGCTTGTTCGCCATTTTTTGCGAGTGAGACTTTAAAGTTATTTTTCGTTAAAAAATGGGACAAGATACGCGCATTGAAATCGGTATCTTCGACGACTAGGATAGTCGGTGAGCTGGGTATCCTCAGACTTAAAATTTTCTGACAGCGTTGCAAATAAACACAGGCCGCTTCATCGCTGTCGTTGAGGTGTACAATGTTTTCAAAAAACGCTTGTGCTTCTTGGTAGGCATCATCATGATACAGTACAAAACCTTCTTCAAACTGTTCGCGACTTTGATCTTTCAATGTCAGCATTTCAGGTGGTTCTGCATCATAAATTTCGTAAACGGTGACGATTTCCGATTTGCCTTTGACTTTGACGGCATCAATCACGCGAACATGATATTCCAATGGAACGGCTAGTTTCCGATAAGTGTGTTCGGTAATTAACAAGGCTGTGCCGTAGGTTTTTGTTAAGCCTTCTACACGAGAGGCTAAATTAACGGCATCGGCAATCACGGTGGTATCCATGCGATTTTGCCCGCCGACGGTACCTAGCATTAAATGCCCTGTGTTGATGCCAATGCCTATTCGCATGGGTTTGAAACCGCTACGTTGTAGCAATTTATTATATTGTGTGAGCCTTTTGAGCATGGCAATGCCTGCACGCACGGCATCATCGGCGCTGGTTGGAAACAGGGCCATGATGGCATCGCCAATATATTTGTCAATAATGCCATGATGTTCAATAATAATGGGTTCCATTTGACCCAAGTAGGCGTTGATAAATTCAAAAATCTCCTTGGGTGTCATCTTTTCTGAGATAGAGGTAAATTCCCGAATGTCGCAAAATAAGATGCTCACTTCTTTTTCAACTTGGTCCCCTAAACTGACATCCAGAATGCTTTTTTTGTCTAACAGGCTGAGAAATTCACGCGGTACAAAGCGTTCATAGGCTTGATTGAGTTGGAACAGTTCTTGGGTAAACTTTTCTCGCTCTTCCATAGCCTGTTTGCGTTCTGTGATATCTTGGAAGACGGTAATGGCAAAGACAATCTTGCCTTGTTCATCAAAAATGGGGGTGCCCCAAGATTCAATGGGAATGATTTTGTCAGCTTGATGGATTTCGATATCATCGGCGGTAGTCGTTTCGCCTATCATGGCTCGCACAAATGGCAGTTTGTTAAAGGGATAACGTTGATTGGTTCCTGCCATGTAAATTTGATAGACTTCTGTGAATTGCTCAACATTTACATTTTCTATCAGCCCTTTTCCAAAAATCTGTTGTGCCCTTTGATTGATATAGTGGGGTTGACCTTGATCATCCAGTACAGCTACGCCAACTGGAACGGCTTCTAGGAATTGTCTGAGTCTTTCTTCATTTTCTTTGGCAAGCTGTAAAGCTTCTTCTTTCAGTTGCAGGATGTGAAGATGGGTTTTTATACGGGCAAGCAGCTCATCTTTGGAAACGGGTTTCGTTAGGTAATCATTAGCGCCAATTTCTAATCCAACCACTAAGTCGGCAACTTGATTTTTGGCCGTTAAGAGTATGATGGGCAGTTCATCTGCTTGCCAAGTTTCCCGAATTTTTCGTGTGACATCATAGCCGGTTTTATGCGGCATCATAATATCCAGTAGGATCAAATCAGGCTTTTGCCCTTTTTCGAGCAGCGATAAAACTTCTACCCCTGAAGAGGCTTGATAAAGGGTATAGTTTTGTAGTGATAGAAAGTTGACCAGAACTTGCCGGTTGACGGGTTCATCATCGACAATCCAAATGCTGTACTCGCCTTGCGGTAGCGTTATTTTTTGAGCGGTTATAGCGGTTTCCGACTCTGATGAAATATCGGTAGGGCTCACGGGGATAGTCTGTTCTGGAATCACTTCTCTTTCTGAAGCTTGACTGGCAGAAGTCGATTGAGAATCGGCTAAGGAGGACAAAGTCGATGGAGATGAGTGTATTGCTTCAACTTGACTCTCTTCGACAGACGTATCAGAAATCGGTAAAATCGGTAAGGTAAAAATAAACTGTGAGCCAACACCTATTTGTGATTGAACCTGCATTTGACCGCCATGCAGTTTGACGAGCTGTTGAGTGACTGCCAGTCCTAAACCGGTACCGCCATAGACGCGCGATGTGGAACCATCGCCCTGTTCAAAGGCTTCAAAGATGCGGTCAAGTTTTTCTTCTGCAATACCGATGCCTGTGTCGGAAACGGTGAGAGCGAGGTGCGAATTGTGAAGCTGTTCTGAATGGGTTTCCTCGTTTTCCTTTGGGGCGAGGCAGGTTATCATTTCGGCTGATATCGTGATCGTGCCGCTGTCAGTAAATTTAATCGCGTTACCGACTAGATTGTATAGAATCTGTTGGATACGATTTTCATCAGCATTAATGGGCGGTAAATCGGCAGGTATGGTATTGATGAGTTCCAGTTGTTTGTGGCCGATGAGGGGTTGGCTGAGTGCTAAAACGACATCAGCAATTGTCCACATATCAATCGTTTGCAGTTGTAAATCAAATTCTTTCTTTTTTAATTTAGAATAATCAAGGATATCATTGACTAGGTTAGTGAGACGTCGCCCACTGGATACAATCATGGCTAGATTTGATTGTAACTGTTGCGTAATATTTCCTGCGGCTCCATCAATCAGGGATTCTGCAATGCCGACGATGCCATTAAGCGGTGTTCGCAATTCATGGGAGGTGTTGGCTAAAAATTCATCTTTGAGTCTATCGGCTTCTTTTAGTTGGGCTGCAATTTCCTTTTCACGTTCTAATTCTAGTTGCTTTTCTCTGAGTTGACGTTTTTGGGCCCGAATATAAGTCACTATGATCGTTAAAATCGTGATGACGTATAAGGTATAGGCCCACCAAGTTTTCCAAGGGGGGGGTAGGATGGTGATTTGGATCGCAGTGCCTTTTTCATTCCAAACGCCGTCGTTATTGCTACCTTTGACGCGAAAAGTATAGGTGCCGTGGGGAACACTGGTGTAGTAAGCCTGACGACGGGTGCCGGCTTCATTCCAATCCGTTTCTAGGCCTTCTAGTCGATAGGCATATTGATTTTTGCTTGATTCTAAAAAATTTAAGACGGCAAATTCAAATGAAAAGAAGGATTGTTTATAAGACAGGGTGATGTCTTGAGTCATGCTAATCTGTTGTTGTAGGGGCGAACTCTCGCCTATGTTGATAGACTGATTGAAAATTTTAAAATCGGTTACGACGACAGGTGGAATATAGGGGTTATCTGTGATCCGTTCTGGATAAAACGCATTAAAGCCGTTGATGCCCCCAAAAAATAATTCACCACGATTACTTTTATGGTAGGCAGCCCGAAATTCATTGCTTTGTAATCCATCTAGTACGTCATAATTTCTAAAGCTTTTGGTTTGAGGATTGAATTTGGATACGCCTTTATTGGTACTGAGCCACAGGTTGCCCTGCTTATCTTCCAAAATGCCATAAACGACATCATTAGCCAGGCCGTCTTTTTCGCGGTAATGGGTGAACGTTTCTGTTTTTCGGTCAAATTGGTTTAAGCCTCCACCCAAGGTGGCAATCCATAATCGGCCAGATTGATCTTCATAAATGGCAGAGACTTCGTTATAACTGAGTGTGTCATCATTTGCAGAGTCATACAGATAACGTACGAATTTGTTTTTTTTTCTATCAAACTGATTCAAGCCGCCTGTCTGAGTACCGATCCATAACATGCCCTGCTTATCTTCATAAATAGATAAGATGCTGTTATCACTCAAGCTATTGGGATTATCAACTTCGTGATGGTAATGGACAAATTGATTGAGATCGCGGTCAAATCGGTTCAGGCCGTTTCGCGTACCAATCCAGAGTGCGCCACTGTTGTCTTCATAAAGGGTTCTGACTTGGTTATTACTCAAACTCAGTCGATTTTTTGGATCGTGAACGTAATGCATGAATTGATCTTGTTGGCGATCATATTGATTTAAACCGCCACCGTAGGTGCCAATCCACAAGGTGCCAGTCCGATCTTCGTAAATGGACCAGATTTCGTTATGACTTAAACTGTCTGGATTTTGCGGATCATTAAAATAATGTGTGACTTTCTTTCGACTTGGGTCAAATTTATTGAGCCCGGCAAAGGTGCCAACCCACAACATACCCGTCTGATCTTCATAAATGGAGGAAACGAGGTTATCACTCAAACGGTTAGCATTTTGCGGTTCGTGAAAATAATGCTTAAACTTGTCGCGCCGACGGTCAAATTTATTCAGGCCGCCCCCATCTGTGCCAATCCAGAGTGCGCCCGCTCTATCTTCATATAGTGACATCACGTAGTCATTACTCAAGCTATGAGGATTTTGCGGATCATGTCGGTAATGGATAAATTGGTTTTGCTCACGATCAAATTGGTTCAGGCCATCATCGGTACCAATCCACAATACGCCGGTGCTATCTTCATAAATGGCCCAGACAACGTTATGACTCAAACTGTTAGGATTGAGCGGATTGTGCAGGTAATGCACAAATTGTTTGCGCTCGCGATCAAACTGATTGAGGCCACCGCCTTCAGTGCCAATCCATAAAGTATTTGTGCTGTCTTCGTAGATAAAAGTGATTTTATTGTGACTTAAACTATTTGGATTGAGGGGATCATGTTGATAACGCACAAATTGGTTTTGTTCGCGATCAAACTGGTTCAAACCATGGCTATCTGCGCCAACCCACAAGGTGCCTGTGCTATCTTCATCAATTCGCCAAACGGCGTTACTACTCAAGCTATTCTGATTTTGTGGATCATTTTGATAATGCACAAATTGATTTTGTTGACGATCAAAGCGATTCAGGCCGCCATCGTAGGTGCTAATCCACAAAGCGCCTTTTGAATCTTCATAAATACCGAGTATCACATCACTACTGAGGCTGTGGGGATTGTTAGGATCATGTTGGTAATGCACAAATTGATCTTGTTGGCGATCATATTGATTCAAACCGCCACCATCTGTACCAACCCAGAGTGTTCCCGCCCGATCCTCGAAAATGGATAAGATAAAATTGTTGCTTAAACTATGAGGTTTTTCTGGATTATGCCGATAATGCGTAAAGGTATAACCGTCATATTTATTAAGCCCATCTTGTGTCGCAAACCACATAAACCCATATTGATCTTGTAGAATGGCATAAACTGTATTTTGAGAGAGCCCCTCTTCGATATGTTCAAATTTAATCTCTTGCTTTTGAGCAGATACGGGGAGAGATAAGCTCAGTAGTAATAAAAGAAAAAAGCGGATATTTTTTTGAGATTGCTTCATGTTATCAGTTATCAGTTATCAGTTATCAGTTATTTTATTTTTCTTAAAACTAAAAACAGGCATGAATAGTGACTGTTCATTAGTTTTGTTCAAAATCAAGGTTTCGCGGCAAAACTTTTGCATGAAAAAATAAACGCAAAAAACGCAAAAGACGCAAAAGAACGCTATAGTGATAGCCATTAAAATCATCAGTGTTAATCATCATAATTATGATAATCAGTGTTCGATTTTTTGTCATCAAATCATTCACATTATAATGCGCCACTTTTTAAAGCGGTATACATACTATAATGAGATTGATTATGTGAAATTTCAAAATTTGTACCAACTGCTCTTATATGAGTCATTTATCAAAAGTCACAATTTGTATTGAATTGATTAATGGGTTTTATTTTTCGAGAAAGGTTTATATATAAGACACAGCGCGATTTTCGTTCCAAATTCATTTTCGCGAAGCTCTTTTCGTTCCAAATTCATTTTGCTTTCAGCGCGATTTTCGTGCAAAAAAATATTTAAAATGCACGATTTGCGCGTTTAAATTTGCAATTTGCAATTCAACATTGAACGTGATGAATTTTTCAAAACATTCGCTATAATATTAAATTGTAATCAGTTATGTTTAATTAATGGTTAAATTGAGTATTGTTATTAATCGGGCAACCACAAGGGATTGCCCCTACGAACCGTCTTATTATAGGAGAAAACTGATGAAGTTATTACCACGCACCACTCTCTATCTAGCACTGGGTTTGAGCAGTGCAATCGCATCGGCAGAAGCTACAATGATTAATAATCAATGTACCCCTTCGGGTTTTTACCAAAATGATGCAGAGTGCTTCATAAAGGTTAGGCCACGCAGACGGGGTGAAGAGGAGACAAACACCTCAACCCCATCTAGCGCGTGGGCACTTGATGTGACAAAAAGCGGTGTTTTTTGTTATCGCACCTTAAACGAGGTGAAGTTATGGCGGCCTGATGCAAGCGAAGCCGCTGATTTGTCAATAAAAGAGCCTGCCACTCAACAAGAACTGGTTAAAGTGCCTTTCCGTAGCAAGAGAAACGAAAAAGCTTGGCCATATCTGATAATCAACCAACCAGGGGAATATCAGATGACATTGGCTTACGGCGAACCGATAACCATCACTATGCACCTAATCCCGAGTTATGTGGCAGATGAAGTCACTTGGATGGAAAACAACGGTTGTACACAACAGGCAAACAAACTTCGGCAGGAAAATCAAAGAGTTAGTGCTTTGTCGATTTAGAGACTTTTTAGAATGTTTGTAGAGACGCGATGCTCGCGTCTCTACAGGCTACACAATATTCGATGTATCGTAGAGACGCGATGCTCGCGTCTCATCGCGTCTCATCGCGAAGCGTTTCTATCAAAAGCGTTTGCTAGGTGGTTTTGTACCAAAGAGACGCGAGCATCGCGTCTCTACAGGCGACACAATATTAGATCGTAGAGACGCTATTGCGAAGCGTCTCTTGCCTCGCGTTTCTATCAAAAGCGTTTGCTAGGTGGTTTTGTACCAAAGAGACGCTTCGCGATGAGACGCGATGAGACGCGAGCATCGCGTCTCTACAGGCGACACAATAATCATTGATAATTTGAAACAACATGACTCCATTTTTTAAAGGCCATCAAGCCTATCCCCTTATTCCTTTCATTTCCATTCTGTGCATCTGGTTAGGCTGTTTCAATACTTTACAAGCTGAACCTTTTACCGATGCAAAACAAGCTTTTCAATCTGGCCATTATGAACAAGCTATTGAACAGTGGCAATCCGCGCGCACAACAGATACAAACCAGCGTGTAGAAACTTGGCTCGGCCTCGCGGCCGCTTACCGATATCTTGGATTGTATGATCAAGCCTTGCGAACCCTCAATACGGCATTACCCCAAGTGCGTAAAAATCCTGCCCATCATGCCTTAGTTCTAAATGAATTGAGTCAGTTGTATCAATATGATAGGCAGCTTGAAAAAGCGATACAAACGGCTGAACAAGCTGTTGCGTTGGCTGACAAAAGCAAAGAGTCATTCATATTGGCTCAAGTTTTACGTCAATGGGGAAAGGTAGTCAGTGCAGAAGATGATTATGAAGAAGCTTTAGACAGTTACACTGAAGCACTGAATTTACTCAGTTCATCAGGCCCGATATCAAAAAGGCCCGTTTCAAAACAGGCTGTTCAAGAATTGCAAGGAAAATTACTGATCAATCAAGCTCAAATTCGTTTTTTGTTAGACTTAGATAATGCTTATCAATATCCAGATAAAATGAAGGCTTTTAATGCCAGTATCACGGCATTGGATAAGGCTTTAAGTGCGACGCACAACTGGCCGGATGCGTATAGTGAAGCCTTTGGGCTGATTGCTTTAGCTCAATTGGCGCAAGAAATTCAAGCACAGTTTGATAAACCTTTCCTGAATCTTCAAGCTTATCAAGCATTGAACCAAGCATTGAAGGTGGCAGAACGCATAGATAATACCCAAGCTAAAACATACGCTTACGGCCAAATGGGGCTGTTATATGAGCAAGCGCAGCGTTATCAGGAAGCTTTAGTGCTAACGCGACGCGCCTTGTTTTGGGCCCAACAAATCCATGAACAACAGCTTTTGTATCGTTGGCAATGGCAGACGGCGCGTATTTTCAAGAGTTTGGGCGATTATGAGGCTGCGATAGTCGCCTTACGGGAAGCGGTGAATATTATCAACAACCAGTTTGTTCGTGAACAAATCGTCAAGATGGGTTACCATCTGAAAACGTTTCGTGAACAAGTGGCACCGGTTTATTTTGAATTAGCTGATTTGTTGTTGCAACAGGCAGCGACAACGCGGATAGCTTCTGTACGTCATCAGAAGGTGCAAGAAGCGCGGGAAAGCATAGAAGGGTTTAAAACCGCTGAATTGCAAGATTATTTTCAGAATGAATGTATAACATTCCAAACAGAATGTACCCCTTTAAAAGACGCACTGGATGCCCACACAGCGATATTGTATCCCATAGTGCTTTCAGAACGACTGGAATTACTGCTCACGCTACCGTATGTCGATAACCTCAAACAAATCACGGTGCCTGTTAGTGAGGAAACACTGCGTAGAGAGATTGCATTGTTTTTATCATCACTGCGTAAACACCCTCTTTCTTATGGCGCACGCGCTGATGAGGATGAGGATGAGGAGGAAGAAGCCGACTGTGCGCCTTCATCATGGAAGAATATCCCTTTAACTGATCAGGAATCAACTCGTGCCCAAGCGTTTTTGAAACCGGCTAAAAAATTGTATGGTTGGTTAATTCAACCGCTGAAAGCGAAACTGACTCAACATCAGATCAACACCTTGATTATCGTTCCAGAAGGCGTATTGCGTACCCTCCCTTTTTCAGCCCTGCATGATGGACAGGATTTTATCATTCAGGATTACGCTTTAGCCACAGCACCCAGTTTATGCCTAAGTGGTTTGAAAAAGCGACAATGGGATGTGAGTAATATCTTAGTCAGCGGCCTTTCTGAATCGGTACAGGGATTTTCTTCTTTACCGTGTGCCGAGTATGAAAAAGATACCCTACAAAAGTTATATGGTTTGTATAATGACAGTCATATTCCCTTGTTTAATGAAACCTTTACCTACCCCAATATGCAAAAAAACATTCATGATACCCAATATTCTATCGTGCATATTGCGTCTCATGGGCAATTCAAATCGAATTTGGATAAGACGTTTTTGTTAACGTATGATGATAAATTAAGCCTAGATAGACTGGAAAAGCTGATACGACGTAGCACCTCGCAACAAAAGCAGGTTGAATTACTCACCTTGAGTGCGTGTGAAACGGCGGTAGGTAATGATCGTGCGGCATTGGGATTAGCGGGTGTGGCATTGAAAGCGGGCGCTAAAAGTGCTTTAGCGAGTTTATGGAAAGTCGATGATGCTGCAACACCTTCAATCGTGATTGAATTTTATAAACAATTGGCAAATCAAAGGTTTAGTAAAGCACAGGCCTTACAAAAGGCCCAGAAAATGATGCTCAACGATAGAAAATACCGTCAATTTCGACATCCTTATTATTGGTCAGCCTTTTTATTGATTGGAAATTGGTTGTAGGGTTTATCTGAAAGGGCGAACACGCAAGGGCAGTTCGCCCTTTTTTGCGTTTTTATTCTCACGCAAAGCCGCTAAGCCGCTAAGAACAGAAGCTTCGCTGAAAGCACATTTGCGTCTTTGCGTCTTTGCGTGAAATTGGTTTTAGCTTGCCCACCATGCTCTCCTAAAATCCTTCCCGATATCGCCGTAACCACATTTCTAATAACGGTACTCGCAATTTCCAGTTTTTGCCATCATCAGAAATGATATAGCCGTAATCTTCGAGTTTCAATCTGCTCTTTTTGTCTGTAAGGGGTTGATTATCAAGGATTTCCTCGATTGTGCTCTGGCATTGCTGTTGGGAACAAAATTCTGTCCAGAAGGTGTTTAGGGCGTTAGTGCCGCGTTGCACAATTTTTTGCGTGATAACGTGTTCTAAATCGGCCAGCGTCATGTCTTTGCGGCCTTCGGTATTGGCAATGTTGACCAGATAGCGACAGAGCATTTGTAATAGGGCCGGATGCCCTTGAGTGACTGTCCACATATGTTCAATCACTGCGCTTGGGTAATGCAAATCGACGGGTTCGGTAATCAGGCGCGTTGCGTCTTCATGGCATAGGTAATCGACTTTTAGAGGCATGGCGTGAATAAAACAGCGATCCCAATTGGGTTCTTTGAGATCAGCGAATTGGGCGGCTCCCACAAATAGGAATACGATTTGATTTTGCTGTTGGGAGAAACTCCGCATGGCTTCTAACAGCATTTTGCCTTGTTTTGGTTCAGTCATAAAGATGCGTTCATGCAGGGCTTCGTATTCGTCAAAAGCGAGTATGATTTTTTCGTCATGTTGGTGACTGAGCGTTTCTAAGTGGCGCTGCATTTTGCTCCAAGCTTCTAGCCAATTGTCGGTGGGTTGCCAGTCGATGTCGGCTGTTTTCCAAGTCTTGTTCAAGCGTTGCTGTAAGTCTTTTAACCAGTTAGGTAGACTATTGACGTTGCTACTTTGGCAGTCTTGATAAATCACTCTAAAACGGCTGCCTAACAGTCGGGGTAAGAATTTGAGTAGGCTGCTTTTGCCCACCCGACGTTGTCCATAACAGAGAAACAGTGGCATGGTACGGGCGGTGAGGATGTGTTGCTTCAATTCTTCTTTAATATCGGCTCTGCCGAAGAAGATATTGTGGTCGTTTTCGGGGTTTAAAATGTCGCCAAAACGGTAAATATTGGGGGTAATGGGTTCTTGGCTCTGTGCGTCTTGAATCAGTAGGGCCAGTTTTTCTTTGGCTGCGGTTTGCCAGTGATCAACGGCCGGGAGGTAGTAGTGATGCCAGCGAGAGGGTTCACCTAAGGTTAAGTTTCTAAAGTCTTTAAGTTGTGTGCAGAAGGTTTCAAACTGATCCTTTTTTAGAGTGATCTGATGTTCCTCTTCGTAAGCAACGAATTGCCTTTTGAGTTTATCAATCTGATTAAGCCACGATTTGGAGGGAGTCAAGTCTGGTGTTTCTTGAATCAGGGGCGGGGGCAACAAGCCTTGTTTTTGTAAAGGATGATGTTGCCAGTTGCCAGCAGTGGCCGCGTGAGCGATGTGCATAGCCAGTTGTTTTTGTAATGGGCGGTATTCTTGGAGAAAGTTGACCAAAGCGAGGCCTGTTTTTGGGTCTTGTTGCGCTTGGGTTGTCAGTTTACGAGTCATGCCCCAAATCTGTAGCCAAATCACACCATCGCCAATGTACGGGTTGTTGGTTAAACTGACGTTAATTAGCGATTTTAGAAAATGCGAAGGGTAGAGCCAAAGGCGGAAATAATTGAGATAGAAAAAGATCGGAAATGCTAAACCGAATGCTAAACCGAATGCTAAACCTAATGCTAAACCGAATGCTAAACCTAATGCTAAACCTAATGCTAAACCGAATGCTAAACCTCCGGCTAAACTTCCGGCTAAACCTCCGGCTAAACCGAATGCTAAACCTCTTGCTAAACCGACTGCTAAACCTCCGGCTAAACCGAATGCTAAACCTCCGGCTAAACCGAATGCTAAACCTCCGGCTAAACCGAATGCTAAACCGAATGCTAAACCGAATGCTAAAGCGAATGCTAAACCGACTGCTAAACCGACTGCTAAACCGTCTGCTAAATCTTTCAAACTTCTATAATCATCAAAACGGGCAAAAAAGTGAGCTTTTTCCCACCATGTTGAATAGGTTTGCCATTGTTGGACAAAAAGTTCGTTGGTATCTCTATTTTCTGGAGCATCCGGCGGAAAAATTAACGGTAAATCAAAATAGGCAATAATAATTACGCTAATCGCATAAAGCACCAACGTCAACGGAATAATGACGATAAAGAAATTGACGACAATCGCTTTTAAAACTATCCATAATGTTCTGATTTTACTTAATGTTTTTTCATACCGCTCAAGTAAAATCGGTTCAAAAATGAACCATTGCAAAAGTTGCAGACTGTTTTTGGGGGTAGTGGGTTTGTTAAATGGATTGGGCATTGTTTTCGTCTTTAGTTAATATTGCAAAGTGAGTACAACGGATGACGTGGATAAACGGATTAAAATCCTAGCGTATTTTTCAGTGATTAATAATTCGATAGCCGTTAGAATAATTCGTTTATCCTCGTAATTAGCTCAGCTTTCCGGTACTAATCCGTTTATCCACGTCATCCGTTGTACTTTTTCAGTGATTAATAATTCGTTTATCCTCGTAATTAGCTCAGCTTTCCG
>QNEL01000211.1 GCA_003645185.1 Candidatus Parabeggiatoa sp. nov. 3 | reverse complement strand
TTTTCACGCCAAAGATTTTGCGCGCAAAATCTTTTTCACGCTAAAGTTTCGCGGAGCGAAACTTTAGCGTGAAAGCGTGAAAGCAGTTGTCTAAAAGCTCAAGTCACCTAAAGGTGACTAACCTGCACCCGTTTTTGCTAAAACGGCACGCTTTAAATGGATTTTTACTTCCAAAAAAGCGCAAATGATAACTTTTAACAGTATATAAACATTCTTTTACAGAAATGATGCTAACAATAATATTGTGGGGATGTAGTCACCTTTAGGTGACTTAAGCTTTTAGACAACTGCTTTCACGCTTTCACGCTAAAGTTTCGCTCCGCGAAACTTTAGCGTGAAAAAGATTTTGCGCGCAAAATCTTTGGCGTGAAAAGCTGTTGGCTGGGTGGTCTGATCATTTCCGCTTTACTGCACTAGGAAACGTTAAAAATGAAAGCGAAAAAACCGCGATGCTCTTGGAAGAAGGGTGTGAGCGTGTGCTAATTATTTGGGATTTATACCCTCCTTGGCGTGGACATCACGAGAAACCGTGTCGTAAAGAAGACAAAGAACAGATTATATCTTCTCTCAACAAAGCAGACGTGACTTCACAAGAGGTGTATTTAGTTTGTATTCGAGAAGAACTTGAAGCGTGGCTCATAGCCGATGGACGTGCCCTTTCTACCGTTATATCTACGAAAACACTTCCGATGAAAATTAAGGATGAAAAAAAACCTGACTCAGTCCAAAATCCGAAGGGAAAGTTGAGAAAGATTTTTACAGAAAAAACGGGCAAAGACTATAATGACAAGGTTCACGCTGAAAAAATAATTAAAGCATTACCAGACTGGAAGAAAATAAGCCGTTCCCCTTCTTTTAAGCGTTTTGTCAGTAAATTAACAGAAGATGAATAGCATTTTTTTTTCCAATGCTATAGGGCCCCTTGCGACATATAGGCTATAGTTCTTCATATCAGTCAAACTCAAAAATTTTTTGGGCGCATTCCCAAAAAAAGGGTCATTTTACAAAATAAATTTTGCGGCCCGCTAGGAATGCATGTCATTTTGCGGCCGAGTGAAAAATTCATTTTGTGGCCTACTTGGAGTGCAAAATTCATTTTGCGGCCCGCTTTTAGTGAATGTTATTTTGCGGATCGCCAAAATTGATAATGACCCTTTTTTTGGGAATGCGCCCACTTTTGTTCACAGTGACTGTTCACAGATATAGCTTTTGCTCAAAAAAACGTTCGCTAGTTCAGAATTTTATACTGTTTGACGACAAACAATTTGGCCTTACCAGCAAAGTGATTTCACGCCATAAACTGATTTGATACCCATTTTCACCTAGCGGCCGCGAAAGAACGGGATTTTTACTATCGTTGGTTGAATAATGGTTATCGAATGAGTTATGTGCCAGAAGTTGTTGTTTACTTTATTCTCCTTTTCGCGACAGCAATTTAATTATGGTATAGGCGCATTTCTTTTTCACCGTGTCAAACGCTCGGCCGGTGAGAGTGCAACGCAACCCAAATCTTTTTATTGGCTATTTGATACTATACCCTTTTTCAAAAGCCACCTTGTTTAAAGCATTTATACTGGCTACATTGATGGTTATCTCACAAGTCGTTGTTATAGCTGGATATTTTGGGGAAGGCATCAATAGAATGTTAAGCAAAAACTCATTTTTTAAATTTTAGGGATAATTATTATGAACATGTCCGTAGATTTAAGTAACGTAGCTGGCAAGAACATTGAGGATTTGACTACTGAACAATTGTGTGCAATTGCTTGGGAAGCGGGTCATGATGCCTATTTGAAAGCCAAAAAGCACGGATTTCGTGTGACAGAATTTCAAAATGGTCAGATTGTATGGGTTTATCCTGATGGTCATACTGAACCACTCAATAAACTTGACAAAGAGTAGGTGAATTATGAACACTTCAAGACTCAGGTTAGTTGCTGGTCCAAATGGTTCTGGCAAATCGACATTCACCGATAACATCCTAAAAAGATATGTTAATTTAGGCGTTTATATCAATCCAGACGAGATCGCCAAAACTCTGGCCGGTGATGAACTAAGCCGCGCAAAGAAAGCCCAACAAACAGCAGTACAGCAGAGAGAACAATTGCTACTTGAGGGTAAAACCATGACTTATGAAAGTGTTATGTCACATGATTCCCATTTAGAATTTCTACTGCGTGCCAAAAATCTGGGTTACCGGACTTACCTATACTTTATCGGGGTTGAAAACCCTGACATCAACAAAGATCGTGTCAAAAACCGTGAAAAACTCGGTGGTCATGGTGTGCCTGAAGAAAAGATAACGCCACGCTATAAAAGGACTATGAGTCAACTTTTTGAGGCTTGTTTGTTGGTTAATCGAGCTTATCTTTTTGACAACTCTCTAAATAGTTATTACATGGTTGCAGAAGTACATGATGGTGAGTTAATTATTCACAATGAGAGTCCAGCCGCTCAACTTTCTTGGCATAAAACTTATGTCATTGGTAAATTATACGCTAAAGACTAAATGATATCGACTACTGACATAAGGCAACGCTACTGGAAAAATACAAATTGTTAAAATAAAGGTTTCCTTATGAAAACCATCCCAATCAATTAGCCCATGAAAACATTGCGAGATACCTTCTGAAGTTTTTGCAGAAAGTACAATAAAGATCGATATGACTCAGCAACCTTTTTTTTCAATCGTTATCCCGACATACAATCGCCCACAGCAATTAGCACTGTGCTTACAATCTTTAGCGCGTCAGGATTATCCGCGTTTTGAAGTTATTGTTGTGGATGATGGTAGTGAAGTACTGCTGTCCGAATTGGTATTGAGTTTTCGTGATCAACTTGACATTACCCTGCTCACACAAGATAATGCCGGCCCGGCAGCGGCCCGCAACACTGGCGCGGCCCAAGCAAAAGGTAGATTTTTCGCTTTTACAGATGATGATTGTCAACCAGACGCTAATTGGCTTAAAAATTTAGCTGCGGCTTTTAAAAAGAATCCAAATAATGCGATTGGCGGAAAAACCATTAATCAATTACCGAAAAATATCTATTCAACGGCGAGTCAGCTTTTGATTGATTACCTTTACAGTTATTACAATTCTGAACGTAATCAGGCCCGCTTTTTGACGACAAATAATTTAGCCTTACCAGCAAAGTTATTTCATGCCATAAACGGGTTTGATACCCACTTTCCCCTAGCCGCCGCAGAGGATCGTGATTTTTGCCATCGTTGGTTGAATAATGGTTATCGAATGATTTACAATTTTAAGATTGTCGTTTACCATGAACATCATCTCACCTTATTTTCTTTTTGGCGACAGCAATTTAATTATGGTAAAGGCGCATTTCTTTTTCACCGTGCCAAACGTAGTGATAGTACAAAAGAACCCAAATCTTTTTATTGGCATTTGATACGATATCCCTTTTCAAAGGCGAACTTGTTTAAAGCATCTATACTTGTTATCTTGATGATGGTATCGCAAGTCGCGATTACAGCGGGATATTTTTGGGAAGCCGTAAATAAATAGAACGTAAAGCAAAAAACAGCTCACTTTTTAAATTTCTGATTATAACGGATTTTGGAATGTTCCTAATTATCAAAGCTTAAAGCTGTTTTGAAAATTGGAAATTGGGAATTAAAAATGATTGAAAATTAGAATTAAATACCCATTCCCAAGATTCACCCCAAAAATCAATAAGACTCCGTTAAATTTTATGGATAATGTTTTTAAATGAGTGAACAAAAACCAAAATCATCGGCACAAAAAGCCATTGAAAGCTATATCGAACATGAAAAAATTGTTTCAGGTGTGGTCAAAATTGGTCGGCTTCATGGATTAGATGTAGAACCCACTGACAAGAATTCCGGTAAAGGAGACATTCGAGTGACCAAAAGTGACCAAGATAAACTGCTATATTTAATTGATAAAACGGTAGAAATAAATCGTCACGAAAATAATGGGATTAGATAAAGATCAGGTATGTCAGACGAGGACAAGTATATTGAGGTTAAAGTATGGGCTGCGAAATTTACGGCTTATGATGCCAAAAAACTTATTAAGCAAGGCGCATCTATTCTTTTATGTCATGGATATATCACCAATGGTGCCAAAAAACTTCTCAATGAAGCTGGCATTCAATACCGAGAAAATATCTGTTCAGACGAACTCAAAATTGATCAACCCTATCATGATGAATAGGAGAAAATTATGGAATTTCTGTTTATGAAAGGTTGGGATTACGGCAAGTCGATTGTCGTTCGCTCCCCGTTGCTAAAAGACATTGTGACAACTCAATCTTTAGCCCAATTGACGAATATTACAGAAACCATACCAAAAGATTTAGAAGACGGTGGCGAAGAAATAGATCGTTTTGATCTCCGCGACAAACGCTATCAATTTGCTACAGACATTACTATCTTACTGACGAATGAATTAACCAAAGCCAATCGGCAGCAAGAGCGTAATGATAACCCACAAATTTTAGTTGATTTGTTACAAGAAATTATTTGTGATGAAAATACTCATTTCAGATTTGGATAATAACTGAAAACTGACGGCAAGGGGCACTGGGGTAGTTAAATGGGAATACTTCACACAAGGGCTGCTGCAAAGGCTTTTCCATACGCTTTTCCGACGAATTGCCCCTACAAGGACAAGGGCTACGGATTGTCCCTACAAATCTTTTGTAGGGGCAATCCTTTATGAAAGCCCGGTGATTTGAATCAATCCCATTCAACGACCCCAGTGCCCATAATCATCATCTCACTTTCTTGTCCTTTTGGCGACAGCAATTTAATTATGGTAAGGGCGCATTTCTTTTTCACCGTGCCAAACGTTCTGCTGGTGAGAGTACACCGGAGCCAAAATCTTTTTATTGGAACCTTATACGATATCCATTTTTAAAGGCTACATTTTTTAAAGCATCCATGCTTGCGACATTGATGTTTATATCGCAAGTCGCTATTACAGTGGGATATTTTCAGAAGGCTGTGAATAGAAGTGGCTGATTATTAAAAATTAAAAAATATCAGATATTGATAAGCTCACGTTTTCAGCGACTTAGATGTACCCCAGTTAAACCACGAATCAGCCCATCTGTGCAAAGGAGATATAATTAATGGCAACATTCATTCAAAAGGTACAACTCTTGCGTGGGTTACTTACTGGCAACGTTGTCAATACATACCCAATTTTCGTGACACTGGATGTCACTCGCCGTTGTAACTTACAATGTATAGGTTGCACTTATCATTCTGAGTCAGCCAAAAAACTTCAACCACGCAATTCGGGTATGATGGATATGACAGTCGATTTTGTCAATCGTCTATGCAATGAACTCAAAACGACCAAAACTCGCAGTATAGTTATTGAAGGATCGGGAGAGCCTTTCCTAAATCCACACATTTTCGACATGATTTCGGTGATTAAAGCTGCTGGTTTTCAGCTTACCATATTAACGAATGGCACGTTACTTGATCAAAATGTAATACGACGGCTTGTTGATGCAAAAGTTGACACGATAAAGGTGAGCTTATGGGCAACTTCCATCGAAGAATACCGGCTGAATTATCCTGGCGTGAATCCCACTAAGAATTTTAAAAAAACTCTTGATGGATTAAAGTTATTTTCTGATATCAAGGCAGAACAGAAAAGTCATTTTCCAGTAGTATGGATACATAATCCAATTACCTTGTATAACTTCCGATCCATCAATGCTATGGTCGATTTGGCAATAAAAATGAAATGTAATGGATTATCTTTTGCTCCTATGTTCAATTTTTTTAGAGAAACTTTAAATCTTACATTTTCGGTGGACGAAAACAAATTAATGTACCATAGCCTTGTCCATGCGAAAAAGCGATTAGATGCTTGCTTTATGCAACACAACATAGGCAATTTGCTGACTCGCTTTAAAATAGGTGAAAATGTATGGGAAAAACTCCCTTGTTATATAGCATGGATTCACGCTAAAATCAGAGCAGATGGTACAGTTCTTCCCTGTTGTCGATGTGATCTAGAACTTGGGAATCTTAATTTAACGTCATTCCAAAATTTTTGGAATAGTTCGACAATACATGCTTTTCGTAACAAAGTAGCTACACGAAAAAGGCTTATGACCCTAGACTGTGACTGTCGGTTTTGCTGGCATGTTCCTGATAACATACGTATCCATCGGGTATTAAAGTGGTTATCTCCTTTCCAAAAAAAACCTCAGTAATTCCAAATATACGCTAATAACGTAAACAAAGCTAAATTAATATATGGGCTAAAAATACAAAATAGTAATATCATTTTGTGACTATTCATAAATCTTTTAATTGGCATCTGATACGATACCTTTTTAAAGACAGCTTTGATTAAAGCATTGATATCTATTACATTAATAATATGGCAACACTACAGGAAAAATACGGATTGTTAAAAGGTCTATTCATGGGCGATGGTACAGCATACATTGGTCCATTCTACGCTGCTGTAGATATAACGCGCCGCTGCAACCTGCACTGTATGGGCTGTCGTTATCACTCGACAGCGATGAAAACTATACCTTTACAAGGGGAACAAAATGTTCTGGATATGTCTTTTGACTTGTTCAAGCACTTCTGTGACGAACTGCAGACGATGGGAACAAGCAGTCTAACGCTTATTGGAGAAGGAGAACCATTATTGCATCCTCGTATTTTCGATATGATTGCAACGGCCAAGGATGCTGGTTTATTTGTAACCTTGCTTACCAACGGCACTTTGCTTAATGAGAGACGATGCCAATCTTTAATTGATTCTCGGCTTGATAGCCTCAAGGTAAGCCTTTGGGGAAGCTCAAAAAATGTGTATAAGCTGAACTTTCCGGAAGGAAAACACGGCAATTTTGAAAAGATTATAAATAGTTTGCGATGTTTATCTTCAATCAAGGCTGCACGGAAAAGCAAATGGCCTGCTATGACGTTACATCACCCCATCAATCGCAACAATTTTCAACATATTGAGGCTATGATCAATCTGGTTCACACAACTGGATGCAATGCCTTGTCATTTTCCCCATTTCATACTAACAGAGGCCAGTTGGCTTCGATGGCTCTCTCGTCCGATGAAGAGCTACAAGTATGTTTCGTACTCTCCCAAATGACAAAACGGTTAAACGCGCTCGGCATCAAACATAATATTGCACCAACTTTGTTCAGTTATCGAATAGGAGAAAAAGTTTGGCAAACTTTTCCCTGTTACGCTGGCTGGTTGCAGCTCCGTCTCAAGATGGATGGCAATCTATTGCCTTGTTATAGCTGTCATCAGCCATTGGGTAATCTCAATGAACGTAGTTTACATGACATCTGGAATAGTGCCGCTCTGAAAGATTTTCGTAGACAGACAATTACGATGGAGGGGCTGACTAAAATTGGTGAACAATGCGATTGTGCCTTTTGTTGCCATTTGAACGACAACTGGCGTGTACATCGGCTATTCCGTTGGATTTCGCCGACACGGGCAATAAAGTTAATTTAACACACCAGCAAACATTATGAAAAACAATTTAATCTCAAAATCTTTGACAGCAGTGCGGGCATTGCTCACGCGCAAGTTAATTATAGAATCTGATAGCATTCCCTACGAATTTCATCAGGTACCACTGAAAAAACTGATGAACTGGCTTCTGGTAGAAACTTCCGTCTTCGTCAAACCAACAAAACCTTGGGGTTGGCCCACTCATCTCCAAGTTGAACCCACTGCGTTGTGCAACTTACACTGTACATTCTGTCCGGTCACAACTGGCATGGAGCGCACCACGGGATGTATGAATTTTGAAACCTTTAAGAAAGCCATTGATGAGATAGGCGATTATTTATTATCACGCTTTGGAACTGGGGAGAGCCTTTTCTGAATTCGGCAATATACGATATGATCACATACGCTAAAAAACAGGATATCAAGATCGTCTCCAGTACCAACGGTCACGTTTTTGCCAAGCAAAGCCAGGCAGAACAATTGGTCAACTCTGGTATAGATTCTATCATCTTTGCTGTGGACGGTATCAGCCAAAAAACGTATGAACGGTATCGGACATCCGGCAAGCTGAAAACAGTTCTAGCTGCTATAAAGCGTGTGGTAGCCGCCAAGCGATCCCTAGATTCTACAACACCGTTGATTCACTTTCGTTTTGTGGCGATGAGGCATAACGAACACGAGATTCATAAGTTAAAAGAGTTTGCACAGTTACTCGGGGTGGACGCGCTATCCATCAAAACGCTGAATCCCTACGATCAAGGCGAATGCCATTCAACAAAGGCGGATGGGCTAGAATTCATTCCTGAAAACCCTCGCTACCAACGCTTTGAATATAACCCCAAAGACGGTTCCCGCATTTGCCTCAAAAGAAACCCGTGCAAACGTCTCTGGAATAACCCAGTACTTCTTTGGGACGGCAAACTGTCTCCCTGTGATTTCGATCCCCACGATAATTATCCCCTCGGAGACCTGAACCAACAGAGTTTTCGAGAAATATGGTGGGGAACGTCTGTTGCTCAAGTTCGTCACCTGTTTCAAAAGGACTATCAAAAATTGAACCTCTGTGCAGGATGCACGTATGCCTTCAAGGGAGGTTCTTGCGCCACAGAAACGATTGCCAAAGTTCACTTTTTTAATAATTCTGTTAAATATCAGTAGTCATTTCAATATGCTATGAATCCTAAAATTTCAGTCATTATCGTTTCCTACAATGCCAGAAAACTCATTGGTGACTGTCTCCATTCTCTTGCTCTGCAAAAAACATCAAGAAGTTTTGAGATCATCCTTGTAAATAGTGCTAACGATGGCACAAGCGAATTTGTGGAACAAGCCTTTCCGAACGTTCATGTCCATCACTTTTCGGAAAGAAAATACCCTGGTGATGCACGTAACATTGGCATCTCCGTAGCGAAAGGGGAGAACATTGCTTTCATTGACGCTGATTGTCGAGCAAAAGAAAATTGGCTTGAAGAAATTGCAAAAGCTCAGGAATCAACTCATCCTGTCGTTGGGGGAGCCATTGCTAATGCCAATCCCAAGAGCTACGTTAGCTGGGCGGCTTACTTTTGTGAATTCAGTCACTGGATGCCAAGCACACAGCCCAGATGGTTAGACGACATGCCCACAGCAAATTTGTCTTACAAAAAAACACTTTTTAGTCAATATGGCAGTTTCATAGAAGGTAGCTATTGTTCAGATACGGAATTTCATTGGCGACTGGGCAGAGATGGACAGCGTTTGCGATTTGAACCGAGCATTTTAGTTTCACATCACGGCATCGAAAATTTAAGGCATTTTTTAACTCATGAATTTCACCATGGGCGAAGTTTTGGTCGAGTGCGGATTAAGGCTCAAAAATTTTTCCATTGGAAAAGAGCGTTTTATGTGGTTGGCGCACCGCTTCTTCCCTTTAGAATTTTTGGTAAGGTTGCGTTCAATAATATCAGGAATCGGGTTTATTTTCCTCAATTTATCGCCGCCTTGCCGTTATTGATATTGGGCATTATTTGTTGGTCTATGGGGGAGGTCGTCGCTTATGCTGGAGGCTGAAATCAAGATGATCATGGCGTTATTATGCGATTTATTATTTTATGGAAAAACCTCATTGACATAAATAATGAGGCTTTTTTCTTATTTGAAATACCCCAAAATTCGTTATAATCAGAAAAAAATTGATTGTAATGGATTTTGGGGACACCAGTAAATAATGGGGCTTTGAACGTCACTTTGCGTAGTGACTTCGTTTCCATTATTTAGAAAGGGCCCCAAAAATCCTTTATAATCAGTAATACACTATTCGTTATTCTCTAACCACGAATTTTTAAGCGAATTTTTTCGTATCAATGCTATTTCATCCACAGAAATACCTAACGATTCTAGAAAATCTTGATGCAGATCGGGTGACATTTTCTCAAATTCAACATGCCATTTCTGCATCAAAGCCTCATCTAAACCCGTGGCTCTTAATAAACCCACCCAGCGTTCTTTATTCATCACCCGAGTATTTTTAAATTTAAATTTCTGGTTGTTTTCCAGCAACTTGACGATAAGCTGTTGTTGATTTCGTAACTGACTTATCTCTTGATTCAATTGATTTAATTGTTTTTCTAGAACAGCGGCAAAGGTCTCTTTTTGAGAAGTCAATATTTTAGCGATGACATCTAATGGTAATCCGGTTTTTCGGTAGAGAGAAATGAACTCCATTCTTTGAATATCTTTATCCGAATAGAGGCGATAGTTTGATGAACTTCTCAGTTGAGGGACTAATAACCCTATAGAATCATAGTAAAGCAATGTGCTTCTTGATAAGCCAAAACGCTTGGAAACTTGACCAATGGTATGCATAGTTTTTGACACCTTTTTGAATAAATGAAATAATCCTGAATCACAAGGGGGATGGTGGGATCGCTGTCGGTGAAATCTGAGTTTATATTTCAGGCAAAAGTTTCGCTCCGCGAAACTTTTGCCTGAAATTGAGTTCATTGTCGCTAAGCGATCCCACCCTACAAATCTTGGGTGAAAAAAAAGTAGCAAAAATACCTGAAATTTAACACCCCCAGTCCGTGACCAACATCTATTAAAATCACTCCAAAAAAATGTTGGCGGAATTTTCCTCTACTCTTATATAATTAATTATAAGGTAGTGGACTGTTTTCTGATCGCTTGAATATCCTCTAGCGGCACCTGCAACCATTCCAGAAAGGCTTGATGTTCATTGGGAAATCGACGTTCAAATTCAGCGTGCCATTTCTGCCTAGCACTTTTATCAAGCCCAACCGTTTCAAACAGTTCAACCCATTTTTCCACATTCATTGCGTGGTTCATAATATTCTCCATACTTTGTAACATGTATTAATGACAGCCTCGGACTGTCGAGGCGCAATCTTAAACTATAAAGTTATAGTCAGCTCAAGACTTTTTTTCTAGGGCCATAACATAAAAGATTAATGGAGGTGATCAAGCATTGGGAATTAAGAGTTTTGAATTGGGAATTAAGAGTTTTGAATTGGGAATTATAAATTTAGGATTGAAGGTTGGGGATGAGGCGGACCTTCAAGATTTATTGGAGTTCAAGATTTATCTTAATTGATGACCCATTTTTTAGAAATGCGCTTTGTTGATACTTATGATCTCAAAACTTGTCAGATATTTATCCTTTCACGAAGTCCTTACACACTTTTTTGATTTTTACCCTAACTCAATGAAATGATTAACTAAAAAAAGGGATACTTATTCAATAAAACGCTCTTAGATTCTGGGAATTTTATTTTTAGTTCTAAAATATTGCGTTTTTATAATTAATTATTCTGTCTTTTTAATTGGCTATGAGAAAGGATAAAATTCATGCTTAAAATTGAACGATTTTTACAACCTAAGTTTCTATTAACAGCAATGATTTTGTTGCAAACACTTTGGTTGATTCTGGGGTGGGCGTTGGCTTATAAGTATGATTATGTGCCCAGTTTACAAAACCCATATAAAATGTCGTTTATTATCGCGTTCACCTTAGTCGTTGGCTTGATTATTATCTATTTACCCACTCAAGTGCTATCCCGAATGAGACAGATAAAAGCATACTTGCTCAAAAATCAAATGCACTTGTTATTGGTTTTAGGGGCAATTGTGCTAATCGTAGCGGGTATTTATATCAACAATTTGAGATGGGGTTCTGATGAAGAAGCCTTTTTTAATGCGGCGATGATCATGGTGGAGAAGGTTGAATTTTTTGAGGCTTATGCTCAAACTTGGATGGCGCGTCAACATCCGCCTTTGCCTCATATCGTAACGGGTTTTTTTATGCAGATTTTTGGAGATGATCTGTTTATCATGCGTTTTGTGGTGACGTTAATAGGTATCGCTACTGTTTTATTGATCTACTTCATTGGTTGTGAACTGTATGATCGTTATACCGGTTTTTTAGCCGCATTATGCTTATTGTCATTACCCCGGTTTTTGCAGCATAGCACGGTGGTTGCGGGTAACGATATATTCATTACCTTTTTCTTTACGTTAGCGGTATTCTTGTTAATACGATTACAAAGTCATCCAAGCTATTGGCTTTCAATCAAAACCGGCGTAGCGATTGGGATGGGGCTGCTTTCTAAATATACCATGATACTGATTTACCCAATGTTATTGAGTCTCCTTTTCTTTAAAAAATATCAACTCAAAACGCTTATTTTTCATCTAGGGATAATAAGCTTAATCTCAATGAGTCTCTTAGGTATTTGGTTAGTCATTGCGAATGATATGGGACTATTGAGTACGCAGAGTCAAAGACTGGTTTTTCATGCTGGCTTAGAACAAGATGATGGTGTACCTAGTTTGTTTAGCTGGTGGCGAGTGCAGTATCGGCTCAAAGCACTGTTTATCGAAATACCTTCTGCTTTAGGTGTCTATAATATACCGTTACTTCTGTTAGGAGGTTTGACTCTTGTGCGAAAGCGAAGTCAATCTGATTGGTTTATTCTATTGTGGATTGCGGTTGTGTTTGTGCCAATCATGCTCATTCTTCCAGATAACCGATATTTTATGCCCGCCTTTCCAGCGTTGGCAATTGCAATGGCGCATGGCGTGAGATTAATCCCTTCGGTTATAGAACAAACGGTTGTTTTGGCATTGCTTTATAGTATGAGTACACTATACTTGTTTGTTCGTTTTTAATTAAAAGGGCGAACACGCAATTAAAAGGGCGAACACGCAATTAAAAGGGCGAACACGCAATTAAAAGGGCGAACACGCAATTAAAAGGGCGAACACGCAATTAAAAGGGCGA
>QNEL01000210.1 GCA_003645185.1 Candidatus Parabeggiatoa sp. nov. 3 | reverse complement strand
GTAGCCGTTTTACCCGGCTCCAATGACAGATTGACGTTTTGACCGTACAAGGCAAAACCATGCGTCTCATCTTCGGCGCGTTCTAAATTAGTGAGATGGATGATCACTTCATCGCCTTCAATCGCCTCAATAATTTCTGGCGTGATATGAGAGCGAATCGTCGTACCAAAGACTTCGACTTTACCTGGTTTACCTGGTTCATCCCGCGTTACCACAATTTTTTCACGACCGGCACGGGCCTTATACGGTGAGCGTTCATCTTTACGGCTATTCCAACCCGATTTATACCGTACAGCAGGCTTTAGGATTTTGGCATTGATACCCACAGCGTAATGGGGTTCACCCAAAGGTAAGGGCATATCTTTCAACAATACCATCTTGTCGCCGCTGATGTCTATGAGTTGATGGTTTTGCGGATGCAATGGGCCGACAGGATTAAAGCGATCAATCGCCAATTTATTCAATGAAACCAAATATTTACCTTCTGGCTTTGTGGTATCACCGTGCATAGTCATTAAATGACCAATATTATAGTGAATGGAGAGTTTATCCAACACTTTACCTTCGCAGTAATCCCACTTAGCCACCATGGAATCCACATACAGCGAAGTATAAGCCACACACTTTTTCACATCATATTGGGTGTGTAATGGCCCTAGGCCGAGTTGCACCTGCTGATACAGGGCATCTTTCATAGCAATAATGGGAATACCATAAGGATCTTTACCCTCAAAATTACCCGCCTTGATGGCCTTTTGAATTTTCTCAAAGCTATAGACAGAGGTATGGCTATCCAATTTGCCAGACACAATCATGTACTTGCCATCAGGGCTAACATCTACCCCGTGCGGACTTTTTGGCTCAGGGACAAGATACATAATCCCTTCCTTGACTGCCGTGTCAATGGTGATGACATCGTGACCGTTAATTTTAGTAGCCTTACCTTCCTCCACGAGTTGTACGGCTTTACGCCAATTAACCACATGAAGAAAGTCAGTATCTTTAGCCGAGCAACCGGCTTCAAATGGTGGCTTACCACGCATAATGCCGCCTACATAGCGTTCAGAGCAGAAGGAATTGGTGAATGACCAACCGGTACTTGGGCCTTTACCAAAGTCAGATAAATCTTGACTATAGGGCGGTGCCATTACGGTAAACGATTTATTGGCATCAATACGGCCTATTTTCCGATCAAAGCGCCAATAAGTCATGCCACCCCGATAACGCTCATTGAATTGGCTTAATGGCACATATTCATTTTCAAACGGTGCCGGATATTGTGCCGCTTCAATAACATACTCGGTATTCTCAGTAACAAACGCGCCCCCGTGTGACGATTTAAACACAGGGTTCACGACAATCTGCTTGGTTTCAAAATCATGCAGATCAATCACGGCAATCCGAGGATTGGCCTTGTCGTTGATAAACAAATACCGACCATCATATTCCCCGTTGGTTTCAGATAGAGCGGGATGGTGGGTATCGCCGTAATTAATATCCTTACCTTGGATACGGCCTTGAGCCAGTACCGCTTTAGATTCCTCATCAAAACCATAGCCTTGCCAGGGTTCGGGGGTAAAAACGGCAACATACTTGAGTAGCCGCATAGACGGGATACCGTAGACAATGATTTGCCCACTTTGTCCGCCAGAACTAAAAACAATGTACTCATCCCGTTTACCGGTAGGCACATACGTCTTAGCGGCTGCCAAGAGATCTTTCTCAGTCAACCCCCGACGTTCCATCACATCTTTTAAGGTTTTAGCCGCCCAAACATTGGTTGTTAAGGCCAATCCTGCGGACAGCAGAGCCACTTTACGCCAATTAAATAATTTCATTTTTCATCCATCAGAGAGGGTTGGACAATTATCAATTATCAATTATCAATTCCACTTAACAAGTTTTTGCGTGCAGCGTGGAAATCAATTATCAATTATCAATTGTAAACTATCTAGCCTTTTAATAATATACGAAGTGTACTTGAATGCGACAGCGACAAATCGTGCTTAGTGCAATTTAAGTGGACTGAATGCCCAAAAGCGCCGTCAACAAATAATATTGATTTTAACGCCTGAAGTTCTGAACTTCTGAACTCCAGCAACGCCTAATTGCACACGGTTATAAATTAAATGTAGGGTGGGTAACGGGTTTTTGTAGCCCATTTATCTTAAAAAAAGTTCAGTTTGTCACCGCGTTGAGTATAATTTAAAAAATCCGTTTATTTAGCACAGCACCAGTTCAAAAAATTTCGGCACCGTGCGATAACATCCGTTGTACTTCAATATAAAATCTCTACAAGCTACTGTTCACTTAGAGGTGTGAACAGATAACTGATAACAAATCACTGATAACTGATAACTGAACACAGTACATTATCGGTTATGCTAGGATTAGGGGAAAAAGGCTGCCTTAACCTATATCAAATTCATAAACTTTGATCAAATATTAATAAGCCTTTATAAAGTCAATTAGTAAATCAATATAAACTTTATGAATTACGCTTTAGTCATTAATTCAATTTTAGTTGCCCAAGTTGCCATCGTGCCCTAAAAAAACTCCGGTTTTTAGTAACGGCCAACCAAATAACATTGAATGCATGAGTTCCTTGTGCCACATGTATGTTCCAAATATTATTTGCAAGAGAGTACGGTAAATCTAAAATCGTGATAGAACGCTGATATTTCACATTTCACGCGCGTCGTGAAGCTTCGCTAAACTACGCTAAGAAATAAAGTTGCGCGCAACTTTTCACGCTAAAGTTTCGCGGAGCGAAACTTTAGCGTGAAAGCGTGAACCGAAGAGAGGCTACGCTAAATACCGTTTTTGCGCGCAAAAACTTTTGCGTGAACCTTCGGTGTGCTACGCTAAATGCTGATTGTCATGATTTACGCTGATTAATAATGATCTGTTCAACATCAATCTGACTACTACACTTGATTTAGCAAAAAGACTTCAAAACCCAAACGCGCCTCTTGCAAAAGACTTTGAATAGCAAATAAAACAGATGGAAAAGGGTGTGATTAAAACGGCATGGCCAGCAACCCCAGGTTTCACCTTTTCACATTTAGCTTCGCTAAATACAGTTTTTGCGCGCAAAAACTTTTGCGTGAAAGCCTATTCGAGGTTCACATTCAATACCGAAGGGGCCTTAGCGTTTTAAGCTTTTATTTTTAAAATAAAAAAGCCATGTACTTTTAATCGGGCGCATTCCCAAAAAAAGGGTCATTATCAATCTTGGCGAGGAGCAAAATAACATTCACTAAAAACGGGCCGCAAAATGAATTTGGAACGAAAAAAAGGCCGCAAAATGAATTTGGAACGAAAAAAAGGCCGCAAAATGACATGCATTCCAAAAAGGCTGCAAAATGACATGCACTCCAAAAAGGCCGCAAAATGACATGCATTCCAAAAAGGCTGCAAAATGAATTTGGAACGAAAAAAAGGCTGCAAAATGAATTTGGAACGAAAAAAAGGCCGCAAAATGACATGCATTCCAAAAAGGCTGCAAAATGACATGCATTCCAAAAAGGCCGCAAAATGAATTTTGCACTCCAAAAAAGCCGCAAAATGAATTTGGAACGAAAAAAAGGCCGCAAAATTTATGAAAGCAAAATGACCCTTTTTTTGGGAATGCGCCCCTTTTAATCACACCCCCATGGAAAAGTCTTTTTTCCATTTTCAGCCTTTTTACACTATACTGGCCGAAGTGATAGACTCACTACAAGGATTGTTTATGAAAGGATTAACCCAAAACATCATCACAATATAATCCTTACTAATTATAGTTGATTGTCGTTAAGGACAGTGTCATTATACAGATTATAAAGGGCAAAACCAAAATATCATTACAAATTTCTCCTTTCATATACAATCCTTGTTGTTAAGCTTTTACAAAAGAGTGGGAAAATAGAAATGCGCTCCCTTTTTGCACAGTCGTTTACGCTTGAACACCGTTCAATGAACTTGGCAAAAATGATGATTGTTCTCAAACCGTGAGTATTGACCAAATAATGAGTAAAATTAAAACTGTTTTTATTGTGGGTAATAAACTGAGTGGTTCTACCCAACTGATGAAGTTGATGAATCTCCATCCCAATATTTTTATTTCCAACGAATCTGACATTTTATGGATTCTGTATCGGTTTCATAATGACTTGGATATTGTACCCTATCAATGGGATGCGCCCAAGGGTATGAATGCCACCCTTGAGCAATACCGAGATTTACTTTCCAAAGACAAAACACCGCTAGAAAATTTTATCACCCTCCAAACAAAGATCATGCAAAACGGGTTTATCACAACCAAACCCATGCCTAAGGAATATCTATTATGGATAGGTGATCAAAAGCCATTTCAACAGATCGATCCAGAAATCGTGCCTTTTATAAAAGCACATTTTCCCTGTACTCGATTTGTTCATTTGGTACGACACCCGTTTCCGGTGGTGAGAAGTGCTAAATTGTTTCCGACTGATGATTTAGTGTGGAAAACAATGCCAGAAGAAGAGATTCTCAAACTTTGGACGATGCATGAAAGCTGGGTTAATATTGAGAAAGAGAAAAGAGAATTGCCCATGATTGATATCAAATATGAAGATTTGATTACGAATACTCAACGTGAGATGGCAAGGTTATTTGATTTTCTGAAGCTTGGGTACGATAAGGCTATTCTGACAGAGGCCAGAAAAATCACGCGTAGTACGATTAAGCTACATACAAGCTTGCCTTGTCCCATCGAAACAGAGGCTGTTATGTTTCAATATGATTATAAAACCAAAAACTTCTGGTTAGAACAGCCGTTTTATATTGATTTTTATAATTTATTCCTAAGACTCAAAAGGAAAGTGATGGGAACTTGGTAAATCAGCAAAGATGGTGGGCAAGATGGTGGGCAAGATGGTAGGTAAGATGGTAGGTAAGATGGTGGGCAAGATGGTGGGCAAGATGGTGGGCAAGATGGTGGGCAAGATGGTGGGCAGGTGGGCAAGATGGTGGGCAAGTTCGTTTCGACTGCGTCGAAACGAACTTACCCACCCTACATTTTTTTAATAAATGATTAATTGATTAATTGATTAATTGATTACTGTTCACTGTTTACTGAACAAGTTATGCGCCAATCGCGGCCGATGGCACGTATATCGACAATTGAAAGTGGAATATGTTGATTGAGAGAGGCTAAATCGGGTAGATTGAATAATCCGCGTGCCTTGTTACCCATGATCATGGGTGCCATGTAAATTACTAATTCGTCAATCAAACCGGCACGTAGCATCGAACCGCTTAAAGTCGCACCGGTTTCCAAAAAAAGCTCATTGACTTCGTATTCCTCAGCAAGGTGTTGACACACTGCTGGCAAATCAACTTCTCTATCTTTACCGGGTAGATAAATAACATGAGCGCCTACTTTTTCAAGCATGGATTTTATGGCCTCATTTTTGGAAGCGGTAAAAATCACCGTTTGCCCTGGTAGGCTTAACATGCGGGCATCTTTTGGCATACTTAAATGCGTATCAATGATGGCCCGTAAGGGTTGTTTAAGGGTAGCCCATTTATCAAAAGGCAACTGGCAAGGTAGTTCATCCTCACGCACTGTCAGTTGCGGATCATCAGACAAAACGGTTCCGGCTCCTGTCATAATCGCTGAACTACGGGCGCGTAAACATTGCACATCCAAGCGGGCATCGTTGGATGTAATCCACTTACTTTCTCCTGAAGCCATCGCGGTGCGTCCATCTAAACTCATTGCTAGTTTACAACGCACATACGGACGATTATGGCGCATTCGCATGAAAAAACCTTGATTCAGTTGTTCCGCTTCCTGACTCAAAATACCCGTGTCTACCGTAATACCCGCTTTTGACAACTGCCCAATGCCTTTCCGATACACTATTGGATTGGGATCCGTCGTTGCCACGACGATGCGGGCAATACCTGCATTAATTAAGGCCTCTGTACAAGGCGGTGTGCGGCCATAATGACAACAAGGTTCTAAAGTCACATAACCGGTTGCACCCTTGGCCTTTTCTTTTGCCATTTGTAAGGCGTGAATTTCGGCATGAGGCTCACCTGCAACTTGGTGCCACCCTTCCCCGACAATTTCACCATCACGTACAATGACACAGCCCGTGCGAGGATTAGGATCAGTACTCCATAAACCTCTTTCAGCTAAGCGTAAAGCGTGTGCCATGTAATATTGATCATTTAATCCCGCTTGTGATGAAGAGGGGGAAGGTTCCCCAATTGATGGGGGAGTCGATGGAATGACTGTATTGCTCATGTGTGTGAATTGTGTGTGAATAGAATTTAGAATTAATTAGAATGAAAAATGAGATTTGAATCCGTAGAGACGCATTGCAATGCGTCTCTAATTAGAATGAAAAATGAGATTTGAATCCGTAGAGACGCATTGCAATGCGTCTCTAATTAGAATGAAAAATGAGATTTGAATCCGTAGAGACGCATTGCAATGCGTCTCTAATTTAGAATGAAAAATGAGATTTGAATCCGTAGAGACGCATTGCAATGCGTCTCTAATTAGAATGAAAAATGAGATTTGAATCCGTAGAGACGCATTGCAATGCGTCTCTACATCGCACTGACTCCCTCATTTTTAATAAATTTGGAACGAAAATCAGGCCTTCGCAATTTTGAACGAAAATCTCCGCAAGTACCAAATCATTCATAAACCGGAAAACGGGCACATAAAGCCAAGACTTGTTCTTTGACTTTGGCTTGCTTCTCAATATTTTTGACATCATCAACAACGTCACAAATCCAATTCGCCACTTGACGCGCCTCTTCTTTTCCTAAGCCTCGTGTTGTGATAGCGGGTGTACCAATACGAAGGCCGCTGGTAACAAACGGTGAACGTGGATCATTAGGCACCGTATTTTTATTCACCGTGATATTCGCTTGCCCTAAAGCCGCATCGGCTTCTTTACCCGTGATGCCTTTATCAATTAAATCAACTAAAAACAAATGGTTATCGGTACCCCCTGAAACAATTTTATACCCTCGTTCCATCATCACAGCTGTCATCGCTTGGGCATTCTCTATCACTTGAGCTTGATAGGTTTTAAATTCTGGCTGTAAAGCTTCTTGAAACGCTACCGCTTTCGCGGCAATCACATGCATTAAGGGGCCACCTTGGGTACCGGGGAAAACTAATGAATTGAGTTTCTTTTCAATCGCTGGATTGGCTTTGGCAAGAATCAATCCGCCGCGTGGGCCGCGCAAGGTTTTATGTGTTGTCGTGGTTGTGACATCGGCAATCGGCACTGGGCTAGGATACAACCCGACGGCAATTAAACCGGCAACATGGGCCATATCGGCAACCAAATAAGCGTTGACTTTATCCGCAATATCGCGCAACCGTTGCCAATCTACAATGCGCGAATAAGCACTAAAACCACTCATGATCATCTTAGGTTTATGTTCCAGTGCCAAAGCTTCGATTTGTTCATAATCAATTTCGCCCGTTTCAGAATTCAAACCGTACTGCACAGCATTATACAGTTGACCGGAAAAATTGACTTTTGATCCATGCGTCAAATGTCCGCCATGCGCCAAACTCATTCCTAATAGGGTATCACCTGGCTGTAATAAGGCCATATAGACTGCCGCATTCGCCTGTGAACCGGAATGCGGTTGCACATTGACATAATCCGCATTAAACAACTGTTTCGCCCGATCTATGGCCAACTGTTCTGCCACATCAACAAATTCACAGCCGCCATAATAGCGTTTATTGGGGTAGCCTTCGGCATACTTATTTGTCAAAACGGAACCTTGTGCTTGAAGCACAGGCGGACTGGCATAATTTTCTGAGGCAATCAATTCCAGATGTTCTTCTTGGCGCTTGGCCTCATTTTGTATGGCTTGCCATAATTCAGCATCAAAATCTGCAATATTCAAATCTTTTGTAAACATAATCAGTTATCAGTTATTGTTGTAGGGTGGGGCGTTGCCACAATGCATGGGCGAACACGCAAGGGCAGCCCCTACATTGCGTCCGTAGGGGCGATCCTATGTGTTCGCCCTAAAACAAACCTTGGATTTGAACCGTATAAAACGATCCACAGACGACAATCCTATCCCCCGGTTTGGCTTGAAACTCGACATGATGATAGGCTGCTAAAATGGATGAATAGCTTTGGATACTCGTCGCGCCAAGCGTCGTCAAATGCTCAACAAGACTCTGTGCGCTCGCCGTGCGAGGCGTATCTAAAGCGGCAACATGCCAATGTGTGATACACTCAATCATCACCCGCAAAAATCCCGCAATATCTTTCTCTTTGAGCATACCGACTACCGCATAAGTTTCACCTTGACAAGGCATTTGATCAAGTGATGCTTTTAAAACTCGTGCCCCTAATGGATTATGGGCAACATCGAATATACGCGGAACGATACCCGGTAAAACTTGAAAACGGCCAGGCAAAATGGCTTTGACTAAACCTTCATCCACTGCAGCTTGGGATATCGATAAGGATTGATTGAGTAATTCTAACACCATTAACGCCCCAGCGGCATTTTGTAATTGAAAATCGCCTAATAAATTAGGCAGAGGTAAATGATTGCTACTGAGACTGTTGCTTGAAAAGGGGGCGTAACTTTGCCAAGTCCAAGTTTTATTTTTATGTTTGATATAAGTAAAATCGCGGCCCTGATAATACAGCTTCGAGTGTAATTGCTGAGCCTGTTTAATCAAACTCTCTGGTGGATTGGGATCCGAACAAACGGCCGGGCGTTGCGCGCGGAAAATGCCGGCCTTTTCAAAACCAATACTTTCTCTGTGATTGCCCAACCATTCGACATGATCGATATCGATTGCCGTCACTAAAGCAATATCGGGATCAAAACAATTCACCGCATCCAAGCGCCCCCCTAATCCCACTTCCAGCACCGCTAAATCAATTTCACTGTCTTGAAACACCCACATCGCGGCTAAAGTGGCAAATTCAAAAAACGTCAGGGCAATTTCATCACGGGCTTTATCAATAAAATCAAAAGCTTGACAAAGTTCAGCATCACTCGCCTCAACGCCAGCAATACTAATGCGTTCATTATAACGCAATAAATGAGGCGACATATAACGCCCAACGCGATAGCCCGCGGCCGATAATATGGCATCCAGTAAGATCACACTAGAACCTTTACCATTTGTTCCAGCGACAGTGATAATCGGAAATTGAGGCTTTAATAAATTCAAACGTTTAGCAACCGTGTTAACGCGAGTCAATCCCAATGCAATCTCACGGGGATGCACAGTCGTTTGCCAATCAAGCCATTGTTGAAGAGTAGTAAAACGCATTAAGAAAAATCAAGAATGAAAAATGGAAAATAAAAAGGTAGTATAGTTTTGTGTATAGAACCAAATTTTTCAGTAATTGATTAAAAAAGAATAGAACGCTGATGACGCTGATTAATCATGATCTCCACTGATTAAATTTATAATAAAAATCTGTAGTGCTCAACAAGAAGTTAATCATATTATGTTGCCACATAAGGGAGAAACACAAAAGGATGGCGCATTTCTAAAAAAAAGGTCATCAAGATAAATCTTGAATGCCCGATTTTCTGCTCGAAGCTATTTTCGTTCCAAATTTATTTTGCGAAGGCAAAATTAGGAGTGCAAAATTTATTTTGCGAAGGCCAAGATTGTTAAGAATCCCCCCAACGAGGCAATAAATCATGTTCTATTTCTAAATGATCGAGAATGCGTGCGACGATGAAATCGATGATATCATTGATGTTTTGTGGATGATGATAAAAACCGGGATTAGCGGGTAAAATCAAGGTGCCCATTTTGGCTAAGCGCAACATATTTTCGAGATGAATGACAGATAAAGGGGTTTCTCGATGAACTAAAATCAGCTTACGTTGTTCTTTTGAAATGACATCAGCGGCTCTTTCAATCAAATTGCGACTTAAACCACTGGCAATTGCGGCTAAAGTGCCGCTGGTACAGGGACAAATCACCATGGCGCGTGAAGCGGCATTACCACTGGCAATCGGTGCTGTCCATTGTTTGTGCCCAAAAACTTGTAGTTGTCCAGGTGCGGCTTGATAACGTTCGCTTAAAAAGGCCTGTATTGCTGCTGGTTGTGAGGGTAATTTGAAATCCATTTCTAGGTTAATCACCATTTGTGCGGGGGCTGAGACTAAAAAATAGATCGTTTGTTTTGCGATAATCAATTGTTCTAATAAGCGTAGTCCATACGCTGCCCCTGAAGCACCTGTCATGGCTAAAGTGATGGAGGATTGAGTCATAGCGTTTTTTTTGGGGTGCCAAACCTGACAGGTTTGCCAAACCTGTCAGGTTTTTAAAGCCCTTAATAAGCGATTATGGATATTTTCAAAACTGCCGTTACTCATAATCAGAATCTGATCGTGGCAACGTGCAATACTAACCAGATGATCTATTAAAGCCGCGACTTGATTGAATACTTGTGCATTCGATAAAGATTCGCTCACTTCAGATAAGGCCCAATTCAGATTTTCAGGTTGATACAAGATCACCACATCAGCTTCTTTTAAAGCACTAGCCAGTTCCGCTTTATGAATGCCCATACGCATGGTATTTGAACGCGGTTCGAGTACAGCAATGATCTTGTTTTGACCAACCCGTTGCCGTAAACCCTGAAGTGTCACGCTAATAGCAGTGGGATGATGGGCAAAATCGTCATAAACGCTGATACCGTTGACAACCCCTCGTAATTCTAAACGGCGTTTCACATTCTGAAAGCGGCCTAATGCGGCACAGGCGTATTCAACAGGCACATCGACATGATAGGCGCTGGCAATGGCCGCTAATGCATTATCAATATTATGTTGCCCCATTAAATCCCAATTCACTTCTCCCATGAGTTGATTTTGAAACCACACTTCAAAATGACGATGATCGGGTGTCACTGATTTCGCAAACCAATCACTGTTACCCGCGCCAAAAGTTTGGCGCGGTGTCCAACAACCTTGCTCTAATACGCCGTCAATCGCAACTTCTTGATTTTTATAGATAATTAAACCATGACTTGGGACGGTGCGTATGAGATGATGACATTGTCGCTGAATAGCTGCGAGATCAGGAAAAATGTCGGCATGATCAAATTCTAAATTATTTAAGACTAAAGTGCGTGGGCGATAATGGAGAAATTTGGAACGCTTATCAAAAAAGGCCGTGTCATATTCGTCGGCCTCAACGACAAAATAATTCCCTTCTCCCAAACGGGCAGAGATGCCAAAATTTTCTGGCACACCACCAATCAAAAAACCAGGCTTTTGCCCACAGGCCTCTAAAATCCAAGTCAGCATACTGGATGTCGTCGTTTTACCATGTGTTCCCGCCACAGCCAAGACATGATATTTAGCCAACACCTCTTCAGCCAACCATTGTGGGCCCGATAGATAGGGCAAACCTTGATTCAATATGGCCTCAACTTCGGGATTACCGCGTGATAAAGCATTGCCTATCAATACTTTATCAATACTTGGCATTAAATTTGCATTATTATATCCGCTATAACATTCAATCCCTAATTGTTCTAATTGGGTACTCATCGGCGGATAAGTTGCCGCATCTGATCCTGTTACATGGTAGCCTTGTTTTTTAGCCAAAATGGCAAGCCCTGCCATAAAAGTACCACAAATCCCTAAAATATGTATATGCATGTCTGTTAGCTTCGCAAATCGCGAATAGCGAATCACTGCCATCAGATTGTCTTTGCAAATTGCAAGCAAAATGCAGCACCTGTCATTAAAAATCAATACGCAGTGGAGACGCTAACGCTTTATCCCTAAAAGGGGCAACCCAGAAAATCTATATCAGGCGAATGTATTTATTATTAATTAGAAAAAGGAACAACTTGATTTAAAACCGAAAAAGTTAAAACAGATATGATGCCGGTTAAAAGTACGCCGATAAAAAAGGGTACTTCCAAGGCGTGGCGTAAAATATGCGCCGAGACGACAAAATTCCATAAGATTAAACCCAATAACAACAATATCGCTAATCCGCCGACATCGCTCTGATAAAACTTTAGCCAAAAAATGGGTACAAATAAGAGTATGCCTAACACACAATTGGCACCTGCCAATGCGGTGAGGGTTTGAGTGATGCGTGCCGAATAACGGGCGAAATACAACAAACTGCTTATTAATAGCACGAGCAAGGCAGTATCCAAGAGACTTGATAACAGGGCGTAAGGCAACGAACGCTCTATTAGCGATATTGCACCACTGATGAGGGTATAAAAAACTAAAGTGAATTTTAATAAGAACTTAGAATCAGGTAACTCTTGCGGTGTTATACGCAAGCGGCAGAGATCAAAAAAAGCGGAAGAAAGTGTTAATAAAGCGTGCATAGTTTAATAAATTTCTTAGATTAATAGTCACATTATATAATACTGCGCGTGGCTTACTAATAAGAATTTCCTTTTTTTTTAAATGGTTAGATGGATTTTAGAATGACAATTCGTTTTAATCAAAGCGTGTTTTAAAAATGAATTTAACGGATTGTTATTATAACCCGTTAATGTTATCACTCATTGATTATGAAATTGATGAAAGCTATTGCTAAGTCTTTCAAAATCATGTCTTCAGGTGTTCAAGATTCATCATTATATATCAATGTGAAAAAATCAAGTTTTATTAAACCGGTGTGGTTGTGAATCGTCAATTGAAAATTGCAAATAGGGCAACCACAAGGAAAAGGGCAACCACAAGGGAAAGGGCAACCACAAGGGAAAGGGCAACCACAAGGGAAAGGGCAACCACAAGGGAAAGGGCAACCACAAGGGAAAGGGCAACCACAAGGGAAAG
>QNEL01000209.1 GCA_003645185.1 Candidatus Parabeggiatoa sp. nov. 3 | reverse complement strand
GCGTCTCTACAATTAATCAACAGGGCATCGATTATCAAATAATTCTGTAGAGACGCACTGCGTGCGTCTCAGAATCGCGTCTCAGAATCGCGTCTCAGAATCGCGTCTCAGAATCGCGTTTCATAATCAACAGGGCATCGATTATCAAATAATTCTGTAGAGACGCACTGCGTGCGTCTCAGAATCGCGTCTCAGAATCGCGTCTCAGAATCGCGTTTCATAATCGTGATATTACCAGAGACGCGATGCATCGCGTCTCTACAATTTTAGGATAAACCCATGAAATCACACTTATTACTCACCCTTTTTTTATTAATCATCAGCTTATCTATCAACGCTGAAATCACCACTGACGGCTCCCTCGGCTCCCGCGCCAATTTACCGGGCCCCGATTATCAAATCGGGCCCGACTTGGGCCGCCAAATGGGCGGCAATCTTTTCCACAGCTTTCAAGACTTTAACTTGCAAAGCTTTGAAAGTGCCACGTTTTCTGGCCCCAATAACGTCAGTAATGTGATTAGTCGCGTCACTGGTGGCAATCCCTCAAGCATTGATGGGTTAATCCGCTCGACAATGCCTAATGCCGATATGTATTTTCTCAATCCGTATGGGATCATGTTTGGGCCCAATGCCCAATTGGATATACAAGGCTCTTTTCATGCCAGCACCGCTGATTATTTAGGGTTGAAAGATGGCGGCCGTTTTGATGCCCACAATCATCGTTCCAGTTTATTAACCGTTGCACCGGTTGAAAGTTTTGGCTTTTTAACAGATACCCCAGCCTCTATCACAACTCAAAACAGTATCTTATCTGTTAGCAAAGGCAACACACTCTCACTAATTGGAGGCGATTTACGCTTAACTGGGGATTCACCTATCCAATTTGATGAGATGGGTTTTGAAGTTGTATCTGCCCATTCAGAACTCTCTACTGCTAGTGGGCGAATTAACCTTGCTAGTGTGGCTTCTAAAGGTAAAGTTATTCTTAGTCAATCTGAATTGGATTTACAAACTGAGGGGGGAGAAATTGTTGCTAATAATACTTTATTCGATATAAGTGGTAATGGTAGTGGCAGTATTTTTATTCATGGGGGACGGCTTTTAATGCATGATTCTTCTATTTGGGCGCA
Organism: Candidatus Parabeggiatoa sp. nov. 3; assembly: GCA_003645185.1. Lineage (GTDB taxonomy): Bacteria > Pseudomonadota > Gammaproteobacteria > Beggiatoales > Beggiatoaceae > Parabeggiatoa. The sequence goes on along the minus strand of QNEL01000209.1, from coordinate 11,694 downwards.
CACCTTAGCAGAACAAGATGGTAAGGATATGGATATCAATATACAAGAATCTATTCATATTACGGGTAATTTAGCCGCTATATCAAATATCACTCTAGGTAGTGGCGATGTGGGGCATATTGATATGACTACCCCTCACTTGGAAATAATCGGCAGTATCATTGATGCTGGTAGTAAAGATGCTGGTAATGCCGGAACTATTAATATTAAAGCAACTGATGTGTTACTGCAAAAAGGTGCAATGATGACCGTTGGTGCAAGAGGTAGTGGTGCAGGTGGTTCTTTGGATATTCAAGCGTCTAACTCGTTATCGCTACTAGGTTTGCACAGAGGTACTCTTGTTAATGCTGGTCGTAAAATGACCAACTTTCCTAGCTTCATTACGGCTAGTACTTACAGTTCACAGCCGGCTGGAAATATTACGATTACAACCCGTTCCCTTAATACTGATGGTATTATTACGGCTAATACGCATGGCGAAGGTAAAGCGGGGAACCTCATTTTTAATGTAGATAATATGAATTTAACGGGTGGAGGATTTATTACCAGTGTGAGTGGTGCTAAAGGAGCAAGTGGAAATATTTGTATTACAGCAACAGATACAGTATCAATTAATGGCAGAAACCAGTCTGAAGTTTTTGAATATCCTATCAACACCTCACAAAGTTTCATTGGTACCTATTCTTTTGGAGAAGGTAATGCGGGTAATGTCATTATTTCGGCATCCACTTTTATCGTAGATGACGGGAGATTATCAACAGCAACCGGTGGAGATGGAGCAGGTGGAAATATTGTCATTAATGTCAAGAATTTGCAAGTGAATAACAGTGGCACAATTGATAGCAATACGACTGCCTTTTTCGAGAATTGGCGTGTCGGAAATGGGAAAGGAGGAAATATTAAAATTACAGCTAACGATATTACAGTATCAGGTACGGGTAGTCGCATCTCTAGTGATACTTTTAATGTCAGTTCGGGGGGCAATGTTAATATTGAAGCAAATAAGCTCACCATCACTGATTCTGGTACTATTTCAGCCAAAAGCCAAGATACTGGCAATGCAGGTAAAATTATTGTGCAAGCTCATACGGTTAAACTAGCTAATCAAGGCAACATTAGTGCCCAAGCTGAAAATGCCGCTGGCGGCAATATTACTGTGATAACACCAAACCAGTTTTATTTACAAAATGGGCAAATGACAACGAGCGTTGGGACGGGTAAAGGCAAAGGTGGCAACATCACTATTGAAAATCCCACCTTTGTGGTATTGAATCAAGGCAAAATTAGAGCACAAGCCGATGCTGGACAGGGTGGCAATATTCGCATTAAGTCTGAGCAGTTTATCGCGTCTCCTGATAGTTTGGTCAGTGCCTCATCAAGATTAGGTTTAGATGGTGAAGTTAATATTGATTCTCCCACTGTGGATATGAATGCGTTTATGGTGATTTTGCCGGGCGGTTATGTCGAAAATGCCAAATTGAAGCGATGTACTCATAAAGAAATTGAGAATCCCAGTACCTTCAAAGTTGACTTGACTCGAAAAAGAACAGTGCCTTTTGGAATGTTGAAATAAGGGTAGGGGGGGAGATGATAATTTCTGTTTTTCATTTCTCCCTTAATGTCGAGCGATAAAAACCTGACAGGTTTTGAAAACCTGTCAGGTTTGGGCCTGAAAGGATAAGAAAACGAGGCATCACCACGATCTAATCCCTTATAAAATACAATCATTGTAGTTATAGTCTTTACACTTTATTATATGCAACCCCTGTCGTTATCTTTAAGGAAACCCCTAAAAATGAAATCACAACTTTTACTCACCATTTTTTTACTCATCATCAGCTTATCCCTCAACGCCGAAATCACTACCGACGGCTCCCTCGGCTCCCGCGCCAATTTACCGGGCCCAGATTATCAAATCAAAGCAGACTTGGGCCGCCAAATGGGCGGCAATCTTTTCCACAGCTTTCAAGACTTTAACTTGCAAAGCTTTGAAAGTGCCACGTTTTCTGGCCCCAATAACGTCAGTAATGTGATTAGTCGCGTCACGGGTGGCAATCCCTCAAGCATTGATGGGTTAATCCGCTCGACAATGCCTAGTGCGGATATGTATTTCCTCAATCCTTATGGGATCATGTTTGGGCCTCATGCACGCTTGGATGTACAAGGGAGTTTTCATGCGAGTACGGCAGACTATCTCCGTTTGCAAGATGGCGGACGTTTTAATGCCCGTCAGCCTTCTGAAAGTTTATTGACGGTGGCACCGGTTGAGGCATTTGGTTTTTTGAGAAATACCTCTGCTTCTATTACCACTCAAGATAGCGATTTATCCGTTCCAGAAAATAAAACGTTATCATTGATTGGCGGTGATATAGATTTAAGTGGCCATTCACCGGTCAGGTTTGATGAAGAAGGTTTTATGGCCGTTTTTGCCCGTTCCAAATTAAAAGCCTCAGCCGGACGAATTAATCTAGCCAGTGTGGCATCCATAGGTGAAGTCATACCTAGCAAACAGGGATTAGATTTAAATGCTTCAGGTGGCCAAATCACCACTAACAATACCTTAGTCGATGTCAGTGGGCGAGGGGGTGGAGGCGTTTTTATTCGTGGTGGACAATTGCTCATGCAAGATTCAGTCGTTCAAGCTTCAACATTAGATGATTTAGACGGTAAAAGTGTTGATATGCAATTAACCGAATCTATTTCCATCAGTGGCAATTTACTAGGCCTATTGAATTCAACTTTTGGTAGTGGTGATGCCAGTTCATTGTTTATCAAAACACCCAACTTAAAAAACACGAGTTGGATGGGGAGTGTCAGTCTTGGTAGTGGCAAAAGTGCTGATATAGAGATTGAAGCTGGGCAAATCTGGCTTGAAAATGGAGATCGCATTTTCAATAGTGTTATGGAGAGTGGTCAAAGTGGTCACTTACATTTTAAGGTCAAAGAAATACTTTCACTTTCAGGACAAGATTCTGGCAATATCGTTATGGGTGGTATTGCCTATGAAAATTATCCCAGTTTGATTAGTACGGGTACTTTTTCAAACGCTAAAGCGGGTAATTTAACCATTGAAACGGATCATTTGAACTTGGATGGTGCTATTATTTCAGTTGACAGTTTTGGTGTTGGTGATGCCGGTGAAATGAATATCCATGCGAACACTGCCAAATTAACGAACGGTGCCCTTATTTCTAGTAGCGTTTTTGGTCAAGGAAATGGGGGGGAAACTCAATATACTAATAGATGATATCCTTTCTGTTTCTGGACAACGTTTAGGGTTATTAACGGTTCCTTTTGGCCCTACACTTGAAAATAATGACACTGAAATTAATAGTGGTACATTTAGTAATGGTGATGCGGGGCAAATTTCGCTGGAAGCGGATACTTTGTTATTAGCCAATGAGGCTGATATGAGTACTTCAACTTTTGGAAAAGGTTCAGGTGGAAAGATAGTTATTAAGTCGAATAACTTACATTTGATGAATAAAGGTTCAATTAGTAGTTCGGCTGGCATTTTTTTTGAAGGTGTGCTGTTAGAAGATGTTAATGGTAAAGGGGGTAATGTCATTGTCCAAGCCAATCATCTTACCTTGAGCAAAGGTAGCTCAATCAATTCGACAAGCGTTGGTAAAAACGATGCGAGCAATGTTACCGTGCAAGCCAATACAATTCACTTGGAAGAAAGGAGCAATATTGGCACTGCGGCAAGGCAAGCTACCGGAGGTAATCTTAGCATTGAAAGCCCTGATTTATTGCATCTACGTGAAAGTGAAATCACGACGAGTGTTGCTACCGGTAAGGGCAGTGGTGGCAATCTCACAATTGTAAATCCCACTTTCGTTGTTATGAACGGCAGTAGAATTATTGCCCAAGCTGATGAAGGTAGCGGTGGCAATATTCGCATTGTGGCTGATCAGTTTATCAAATCGCCAGAGAGTTTAATCAGCGCCTCATCAAGATTAGGTTTAGATGGTGATGTGCAGATTGATTCGCCAGCCGTCGATATGGATGCCATGCTAGTCGTGTTGCCGGGTGGGCATACCGAAGCGCAACTAAAAACCTGCAATGTTATCGAAGAACGGGATAATCCCACCTATACATTTGGGGTAAAACCACGTCATCTGCCACCGCCGTTGATGAAATAACGGCATAAAATCAGTCAAAACGTAAATCAACCCAACCTTTACTCACCAATTCCATTATCCAATTCAAGGTGCATTTTACCCAAGGTTCAAGTTCCGCCGCTTTTAGATAAAGTTGCGATAGCCTTAGAATTAAAAACAGCTAGTTCAAGAATAACTTCTCTTACTTGAGGCGATAAATCATTCCATTGCCAAATAACCTGTTTGGGAGATAGATGAGTTATCAAAATCTAAACCCAATTGTTTAGGACAAGGGAAATTCTGGGATGGTTGCATCAATTTTTTCCATTAGGTCAATAGTTTGCTCTAAGGCAGCTAGGATGTATAGATAATGGTTGCAGTCGTCATAATTAAGTTCTCGGCCTTTGCGGTCTTTGAGCCATTTTTGGCAGACTTGGTAGCCGCCAATGTGGAATTGCCAGACGTTTTCTTTGATATTATCAAAGTATTGAGTTTTGTTGATGTAGACTTTTTCATCTTTGTGGGTGATTTTTTCTACGATGTTATCACCTTCGATTGGGTAGCTACTTTCAGTTTCAATATCGGCTTCCATTAGGTGAATGGTTACCAGTTGTTTGCCTAGTTTGGTTAGTTGCTTGAATAGCTTTTTGTCGCTGGTTAGGGGCAGACGTGGGAAGTCGATTTTTAGGAATTCGGCGTAGCGTTGGCGGTAGGTTGGGCTGTGGAAGATGGCGTATATGTAGTGGAATATGTCTTCGGGGCAGATGGTTTTGGTTAAATTGCCAGTTCCGTCATCTATGAATTTTAGGTTTAGGCGAGTTTCTAGGTCTTTGACGAAGTTGGGGGCGAAGTTGGGTTTTCTTTTAGCTTCGATATTACCGTTTAGAAATTTGTCTTTTTCTGTTGGGTAGATGTAGAGGGGGAAAAAACAAGATTGAGTTGTTGATTCTCCACATTTTGTTTCCATGATATTACTAGAACAAAAAAAATGATCTGGATTTTGAGATTTATTACTTCTAGCAGATATCAATCCCAAATTTTCTCCAGCCAACATGTGTTGCATCACTTCATGTCTTGGCCTACAAATAAATCCTTTTGTTTTACCGGTATAATAAGTATATCGTGTATCAAAAGGTCGATATAAAATAGGAGTAACAAGAGAATCATCAATGTCATTATTCCTAATATCTTCTTGAGCTAAATGCACTTTCCAATCCTGAGCATCCTTACCCAATTGATATTTTGCTCGTGCTTGCTCTGGTGCTATGGATGCAAAATCCTTAATTGTTTCCATTATATCTTGTGGCGATTTATGAATAGTCAGATTATCTCTAGCAGTGACAATACCAGCAGAATTAATCGGCATTATATCCGTGATTTTCCAATATTGTTCATATTCACTTAGCAACGTGATATCTTGTGGAACAAACAAATAAAACGGAGATTGTGGTTTCAATTCTTGCCAATCTGTCGTTTTAACATCCTGCGCTTCTAACCAAGCATATTTACCATCACGATCACCCCATAAATCAGCATGAAATACTTTGGGCGACTGTTTAGATTTATGTTTAACAAAGATTCCAATAGCTACACCTTGTTGAATATCAAACACATTTTTATCTGCACTACCATCTGGACATCTCTCTTTTTTCTTAGAATTACCATGCAAATCAAGAATATAAATCTCATCAAAATCTTGCATTAATGCCTGCCGCATACCCCGAAAAGTCGGATTATCCAAATAACCATGATTAGTAACAAAACCCAAAATCCCATAGCCAGTTTTATTAATTCGCCACTGCGCAAAACGAATAAACTTCACATAATCATCATTTAACCATTTAGGATTTCTTTCTTTTAACGGTTCACCATCAACTTGAAAATAATTAGCGGTTTTACCTTTATCATCAATCCCTTTCAATAAATTAACAATCCATTCCCCAGTATTAGCAGAATGCCCAGAATAAGGCGGATTCCCCACAATAACCATCACCGGCGAATCCTGCTTAACCGCCATCGCCGCATTAGCCTCCTCCGACAACCAACGCGCCCACTTCTCATCCACAAACTCCTGCGATTCATCCAACGTATTAATCAAACAAATCCGCAACCGCTCCTCCGAATCAAACTCATAACCCATCTCCTGCAACTGCAAACCAAGCTTCATGTGGGCAACCGTATAAGGAGCCATCAACAACTCAAACCCATGCACACGCGGCAACAAATGCTCACTCACATAAGACGACCACATCCCCTTATTGTTCCGAAATTTAGCAAAAATCTGATTAAACACCGCATACAAAAACGTCCCAGTCCCCACCGCCGGATCCAAAATCTGCACCTTATGCAGCCCCGATTCCAACCGACTACTATCCGCCAACCCACTCCGCAACTTAAACTGCTGTTTCAACAACAAATCCACCGACCGCACAATATACGAAACCACCGGCTCCGGCGTATAATAAACCCCCCGCATTTCCCGCATACTTGGATCATAATGCTGCAAAAAAGTCTCATAAAAATGCACTACTGGGTCTTCCTGCCGCGTCCGCTTGCCAAAATCCACCAAAATCGCCCCAATATCAGCATGATTCAACACCGTCACCAAATGTTCTACCACCCACACCAACCGCTCATCCAAATCCACTCCCACAATCTGACTAAACAAATTGCGCAAAAATGGATTAGTTTTCGGCAAATAATGACCCGCATGAATCCGCGAAAATGGTTCTGTTAGGGAAGCATTACACTTAGCCGCGAATAAACCATAACACACTGTCTGAGCATACATATCCGCAAACTGCTCAACCGTCAAACTATTCATCAAAACCTTACGAAAACTCGCCAACTGATCATGTAGAACCCCAGTTTTTTCTTGTTCATAAGCTTTAAGAATTGATTCACGAATCAACCGCGCAAGCTTCGCCATTCGTGCCGCTAAATCCTCCGGACTGCGTAAAGTGATGACTTGAGTTTCAATAAAAATAGTAAACAATTGCTCAAAAGCAGCCCCCGGCAACGGCTTTAAAACCCCAGCTTTGTCAACTTCAGCCAAATGCACCGTCATTTCCGGCCGATACTCACCCTCCACAAACCAGCGAAACTCTAAATAATCAGTCACAATGAGATTATGCAAAGATTCTAAATAACGTTTAAGTTGCTCCGTTTTCAACGCTTTATCTAATGAAATTCCGATATCCTTAGCTTCGATATATCCCAACGGCACATCTTCAGGATTGAGTATCACCAAATCCGGCGAACCACACGCAATACGTCTAGGCTCATTAACTGCATTTAGATTAGGGTATAATGTTTTCAACAAATTCACCAATGCTGGCCGGTGTGTATGCTCTTTAGCTACACCAGTGTTAAGATTAGTTTGAATTTGATTGAGGTATTGACTAATTGGATCACTCATAAGTTTTATTGGTAAAATTATTTATTCTTGGACATGATATAAGATATACTAGTTTAAAACAAGCATAATTGAGGAATTTAAACCATGACAAAATGCCAATATTTACTCACCATTTTTTTATTAATCATCAGCTTATCCATTAACGCTGAAATCAGCACCGATGGTACACTCGGCTCCCGCGCCAATTTACCGGGGCCTGATTATCAAATCAAAGCGGATTTGGGCCAACAACACGGTGGCAATCTTTTCCATAGTTTTCAAGACTTTAACTTGCAAAGCTTTGAAAGTGCCACGTTTTCTGGCCCCAATAACGTCAGTAATGTGATTAGTCGCGTGACGGGTGGCAATCCTTCCAATATTGATGGGTTAATCCGTTCGACTATGCCTAATGCTGATATGTATTTTCTGAATCCGTATGGGATCATGTTTGGGCCTCATGCGCGATTGGATGTACAAGGGAGTTTTCATGCCAGCACGGCCGATTATTTAGGCTTGAAAGATGGCGGCCGTTTTGATGCGCGTCATCATCGTTCCAGTTTGTTGACAGTCGCGCCGGTTGAGGCCTTTGGATTTTTCAGCGATTCACCCTCTCGCATCACCATACAAGATAGCCAATTATCCGTATCAGCAGGTAAAACGCTGTCATTCATTGGGGGTGATTTACAAATCACGGGTACCAATGCTTTTCGTGACGAAAAAACACGTTTGCCGGTTGGTGATGAAGCGGCTGTTTTATCAGCACCTGGTGGCCGTCTTAATCTAGCCAGCATCGCTACCCAAAATACGGTGAAAATGACGCATGATGATTTGATACTCACTTTCAATGAACAAGGTGGCCTTTTCCAAGCGACAAATGGTGTTTTTGATCTCACTGGCGAAGGCGGAGGCAGTCTTTTTATGCGTGCCGGTGAGGCCACACTCACTAATACTCAAATTGATAGCCAAACGCTGGGCGCTACAAATGGTGGCTTGATTGATATTCAAGTCGCTAATCTGCACTTAATCAATGGTTCAGAAGTCTTCACACGCACTTATGGCACTGGTAGAGGAACCGCACTGCATATCCAAGCAACTGATACCGTTAAATTTTCTGGCATGAATCAGAACAAACGTGCCAGTACTCTTGAAGTCAGAACCTTGCTTAAATCTTCTGAGAGTGGTGATGCCAGTGAGATTCTGATAGAAGGCCGCAATATCTCATTTCTGGAGGGTGCCCATATTTATTCCGAGACGCAAGGGGGTGGCAATGGGGCTCAAGTCACAATCAGGGCTGAAGAATCAGTGCGATTTTCTGGCGTTGATAGCAGTGGTTGGCGCATAGCCGGTTTTACGATGGATGCGCTGGGTAAAGAGGAAGGAGCGGGTCATGCGGGCAATTTGCTCATTGAAGCCAAAGACATTACCTTTGAAAACGGAGCAGGGATGCAAAGTGGTACTGCCGGTCAGGGTCATTCGGCCAATGCGACTATACGTGCGACAGGTACATTTAGCATGACAGGACAGCATAAGGACAGCACGGGCAGTCAATTGCATACTGGTGTGATGGACAGAAGCACTGGCGGACAAGGGGGTCATCTTGTGATTGAAGTGGGAGAGTTAATCATGGATGACGGGGCGCGTATCTATGCGTCAACCAATGGGCCTGGAAAAGGCGGTAATATTACGATTCACGCTACGGGAACAATCACATTATTAGGCATTAATGAGCAAGAACAAGTCAGCCGCATCGTCAGTGAATCTAAGGGTGGTAAACGCGCGAAAAAAACGGTTGGGGAAGGCGGTCGTATTGTCTTAACCGCCGATAAACTCATACTGCGCGACGGCGCAAACATCAGCACCTCAGCAAAAGCCAGTAGCAGCAGGTTAGCCGGTAAAGCTGGTGAAATTCAAATCACGGTTGGAAAAGACATTGTACTCACCGGTTTCAATCCCGAGGCGGAAGAACGGATTGAATCGGGTAGCGGTATTTATGCGCTTTCTACAGGCTATGGTGATAATTCGGATGATGCGGGTCACATTGTCTTGAAAGCGGATTCGTTAACGATTGAAGAAGGTGCCGTTATCAGAAGTAGTACTGATAATAATGCCCAAGGCGGCAATATCGACATCGAAGTTGGAGAGACAGTTAGGATTGTCGGTCATACATCACCCCTTCATGATATACAATTGTCGAGTGGCATTTATGCCACATCGGACAGTGTTGATGCTGAAAGCGGTTTAGGGGGAAACATTGTTCTGACAGCTAATCGCTTAGTGATAAGCCATCAGGGTACGATTACAACCGCCAGTGCTGGCGGTGGCAAAGCGGGCAACATTAGCCTTAATGTGAACCAATTAGAAATGGATAGCAATGCCTCCATTACCTCCGAAAGTCAATTAGCAAATACTTATCAATTTGCCACACTATCTGACCGAGATAAGGGTATCGTTATCGATGGTGATGTGCTTGAAATTGCTGAAGATGAAGACGGTAAAATCTCACATTATGTCAATATTGGTAATAGCTTAATCAGAATTCAACCGGTTTATGCCGTTGCACATTTCGCTGATCTGTTTGAACTTTCCAAGCAGTATAATCTTCAAGAAGGTCAAGTGGTTAAAGTCAAAGATATCGGTAATGGAGAGTCCGCCCGTTTTGTGTATAGTCATAATGACTCATATAAGCTAGAAGCTTGGATAAAATTGGAAGCACAGCCCATCTCGGTGACTTTTGACACGCTGGACGACATAAATGCCATCGAAAAATGGTTTATTCCCGACGACATACCTTATCCCTCAGGGACTTTGATTCAAGTCAACGATAGAGGTGATGGTAAACCCGCTCTATTTGTCTATTCGGCTGACATTGTGATTCCAGTCAATGGTAGATTGGAAGGGACACCGATTCGGATTAGAACTTTTGAGCTCAGTGATAGTACGGCATTAAATCAAGTCGCCCAAATGTCTTTGAATCGTGATATGGCTACAATGAATGATCAGCGTTTTGTGTTCCAAAATGATCAATGGATACCTTTGACGGGGCATATCCATGAAGTGGCTGATTTGCCTGACATGGCAAAACGGGTTCAGGCTCAAATCGGTCATGTCGCTCAAGTCGCCGATATTGGCAATGGGCAAGGGGGTGAGTTTATTTATAGCGGTTCTGATTGGATGCCCTTAAATCCCAATCGTTATAGGGTTCAAAACCTTTCAGAACTTGAAAAGTTTCCAGCGACAACTGGCGATCTGGTTGGTGTAACAGATGCTGGCAACGGTCAACACGAATACTTTTTCTATGCAGACGGTAAATGGAACAAACAAATTAGGGGGGGTGATGCTGGGCAAATAGTCATTAATGCAGACAAACTTCAGCTTAACTCAAATAGTGAAATGGTCACCTCTTCTGTTAGTGGTGGCGGTGGTAACGTTACTTTAAATATTGATCATTTGGTTTACCTAAATAACAGCCAAGTCAGCACCAGCGTTCAAAAAGGTGTGGGCAATGGGGGAAATTTGACCCTTTCTGGCCCACAATTTGTCATTATGAACAACGGCCAAATTATCGCCCAAGCTTATGAAGGACGGGGTGGTAATATTCATCTTGGCTCCAAGCAATTGCTTAAGTCGCCATGTAGCCAAATCAGTGCTTCTTCAGAACTCGGCATTGACGGCAACGTGCAGATTGATTCTCCAACAGTGGATATGGATGCGATGATGGTAGTATTACCGGGTGGTTATGTGGAAGCCCAGTTACCAAAAGGCTGTAATATTAAGGATATCAGTGAGCTAAGTACGTTTTATATACAGAGAGGGCAGGAAGGCATGATGAGAACACCGTCGGGTTTTCCAGAGTAAATTAAGGGCAGACACTTATGTCTGCCCCCTACAATTTAGGGCGCATTTCTAAAAAAAGGGTCATTTGAGTTGTACTGACTTCAGCCCGATTTTCAAACCAAATTGATTTTGCGTAGGCCTGATTTTCAAACCAAATTGATTTTGCGTAGGCCTGATTTTTATTTTTACTAATGCGTCAATATAACTTATTGAATAAATAAAATTAATTCGTCGTTTTATTTAAAATAGATGCACCCTTCTTAAATCCGTCCAATTTGAAAATCCTGTCAATTTCAAAATCCGTCGCGTTTATTTGCCCGTAATAGGATTTCATCAAATTAATGACTTCGCTGTCATCTG
>QNEL01000208.1 GCA_003645185.1 Candidatus Parabeggiatoa sp. nov. 3 | reverse complement strand
TTTCTGGTATTTTAATAGAAGCAACCATAAGAGGGGCAACCACAAGGGATTGCCCCTACGGGCGCGGTTGTAGGGGCAATCCCTTGTGGTTGCCCTTTGCGATAAAATACCTGTTTATTTGTGATGAAACAGTTTGGTTTCCAAATATCTTTCAAGTTAAACCGTTTTACTCCAATCTAATTTAGTGCGTAATGTGGCATAGTGATCATGTTTTTGGGGGTGGATCAAGCGAATGGTTTGGCGTTTTTCAATAATAACGGTATCACCTGATATCAGTGTATGACATAACACACCGTCACCTGTGAGTTGTGCTTGTCCTGTTTGCGCTTCCGAGAGGGTGATTTGGATGCAACTGTCGCCGTCTACCACGAGTGGACGGCTGCTGAGGGTATGGGGGCAAATGGTGACTAATACTAAGGCATTCAAAGAGGGATGTATTAAAGGCCCACCAGCCGAAAGTGCATAAGCTGTCGAACCTGTGGGGGTTGCCACAATTAAACCGTCTGCACGTTGACTATTGATAAAATGCCCATTGATCTCGGTTTCAAAGGAAAGCATGTGTGATCGATTCCCACGATGAATCACTATATCATTCAAAGCGTTACAGTAAGAGAAACACTGTTTGTCGCGATACACTTGGGCATAAATTAAAAAACGCTCTTCTTCAAGAAAGGCACCGTTTAAAATCTCATCTAAGTCTTTTTCAAGATCAACTGGACTGATATCAGTCAAAAAACCGAGTCGTCCTAAATTAATACCCAATAGACAAACATCATGCTTAGCTAATAAACGCGCTGCTTGTAATAGTGTACCATCGCCACCAATCACAATGATCAAATCACAACAGAGTCCTAATGCCTCTGTATTAGGGGCAATATTCCAATCCGTGCGAGATAATAACTTGGCACTGGGGGCTTCAATAACCATATTTAAATCACGTTGACGCAGAAAGTTGACTAAAATCTCTAAACAGTCTTTAACTTGTCTGTCGCCGCGTTTAGCAATAAGTCCTATATTTTTAAACATATATATATATAATAGGTTTAGATAATAGATAATAAGTAATTGATTAATGGGTTCCATGCTTTCATGCTAAAGTTTAGCTTCGCTAAACGACGCTGTGAAAAAGTTTTTGCGCGCAAAAACTGGGGCAAAGAAATCTAAAATAAAAAATTATGAATTATGAATTAGCCATTCTCCTTTTTTGCACGGTTACCACTATTAGTGGTACATTTTAACAAATATCAAATTGGTGGTATCAGATGCCTCGTTCTAACCTGAGTGAGCGTGCTCAGTACTTATTGAAAGTGTTAGTTAATCGTTACATCCGTGAGGGACAACCGATTGGCTCACGTACCTTGTCACGCGATACTAACCTCGATCTTAGCCCTGCTACCATTCGTAATGTGATGGCCGATTTGGAAGAGATGGGATTGATTTGCTCACCACATACTTCGGCCGGTCGTATTCCTACAGTACGGGGTTATCGCTTGTTTGTCGATAATTTATTGCAAGTTCAACCCTTGACGAGTGAAGAAGAACAACATTTGCGTTGCCAGTTTGCCCAAGAATTAGATAACAAGCGTTTGTTGGAACAAACATCTAACCTGTTGTCAGAGGTGACTCATTTTGCGGGCCTAGTGATGCGCCCTCAGCACGATTCTAAAGCACTACGCCACGTCGAATTTTTATCCTTGTCCGAAAAACGTGTTTTAGTGGTATTGGTTTTTAACGAGCAAAATGTTGAAAATCGCATTATAGAAACGACTCGTCATTACTCGCCTACTGAGTTGCAAAGTGCCGCTAATTATTTGAATGAATCCTTTGTCGGTAAAGATATTAAAACAGTACGTGATCAATTACTCAGCGAATTGCGAAAAACACGACAAGATATGGACAAAATGATGCAAACCGTCATAGAAATGGCCGAAAAAGCCTTTGCGGCTGAACACACTGAAGGGCATGATTTTGTGATGGCAGGGCAAACGAATCTTATGGCGGTTGCAGAACTCTCTGACATTGAGAAATTACGTGATTTATTTGTGGTATTTAATAAAAAAAGTGATATTTTGCATTTACTTGACACAGCACTGAAGGCCCAAAGTATGCAAATTTTTATTGGCGAAGAATCGGGCCATGATGTGCTGTGTAATTGTAGTATCATTACCTCTCCCTATATGGTCAAAGGTATAGTAATAGGTGTATTAGGTATCATTGGCCCAACACGTATGCCTTATGAACGTGTTATTCCAATTGTTGATTTGGCGGCCAAATTATTAGGTTCAGCCTTGAACCCTCATTAAATTATCCCCATTACTCCCCCTGGCCATAGCGGTGCGTATAAAAATCGCACCCTCCTTCCCATATCCGTACACAATACCCTTAATAATTCAGATAGAAATAATGCTTTGCTCTCAAACAATCATTGTCAATTGTGTTCGAGGCAAAAGTCAATTTCACATTTCACGCTTGTAGGGGCAGCCCGATCGTGTTCGCCCTATGAAAGAGATTTGGCGAAATCTTGTAGGGGCGAACCTACGTGTTCGCCCTATTTTGAGTATTCGCCCTATTTTGAATTTGATCTGTAGATGTACGGGGCCAATCGCTGTTCATAAGTTCATAATTTTTATATCAGTTCATCATGTTTTGATGGCGAATTGAGTTTCTATTTTGAATTCATTCTAACACCGTTCATGAGAATTTTTTTTTATCGGTGTCAATCTGGAAAACCCTAAATTTAATATTAATAACTGGCAGGAGTGGATATGACAACTGAGGAATCCGTTTCTAAAGTTTCTGAAAAAAAGACATCGTCTGCTGAATCAACTGAAAACGTGACACCACCTTCTGAAATACACACGGCCGCTTCTGAAACGGTGCAAAGTGATTCAACTTCGGTTGAATCGACACAAACCGTTGAGTCCTCGACGACTGAATCGGCCAATGATCCCGCCAATAGCGAGTCTGTTGCCGCGCCTGAAATTGAGTCAGAAGCGATACCTTCTGTTGAAGACTTAACCCGTCAATTAACAGAGGCGACACAACAAGCACAAACTCATTGGGACAATATGCTACGCAAGCAGGCAGAATGTGACAATTTGCAAAAACGTATGGCACGCGATTTAGACAATGCGCGTAAATATGCTTTGGAAAAATTTGCAACGGAATTGCTTGCCGTCAACGATAGCATGGAATTAGGCCTAGAGGCCGCTAATAAACCTGAAACCCAGCTTGATGCCGTGCGCGAAGGTATGGTTTTAACTTCCAAAATGCTATTCGATACGATGGACAAATTTGGCATCAAAGAAATTAATCCGATTGATCAAAAATTTGATCCACAATGGCACGAAGCGATGGCCATGCAACCGATACCCAATGTGGCCGATGGTATGGTATTACACGTCCATCAAAAAGGTTATCAACTCAATGACCGCTTATTGCGTCCCGCACGAGTCGTCGTGGCCAAAGCCATTGAAAATCAGACAGCTAAAGCGGTAGAAAAGCCACTTTAAAATAAAGGCTAAAATACAATATTCAAGGTCAAATATTGACCCGTTCATAACAATGAAACAAAGGAGAATAAACTGATGAGTCGAATTATCGGTATTGATTTAGGCACCACAAATTCTTGCGTTGCAGTCATGGAAGGTAAAACAAACCGCGTGATTGAAAATAGCGAGGGAACACGCACCACACCTTCTATTGTGGCTTATACCAAAGATGAAGAAGTGTTAGTGGGACAATCCGCTAAACGTCAAGCGGTCACCAATCCAACCAACACCTTATTTGCTGTGAAGCGTCTCATTGGACGCAAGTTTAAAGACAAAGTGGTGCAACGCGATGTGAACATGGTGCCCTACAAAATTGTCGGTGCAGATAACGGCGATGCCTGGGTAGCTGTTAATGGTAAAAAAATGGCCCCCCCTGAAATTTCCGCCCGTGTGTTGATGAAAATGAAAAAAACGGCGGAAGATTACTTAGGTGAAAAGGTGACAGAGGCTGTCATTACCGTTCCTGCTTATTTCAATGACTCGCAACGCCAAGCAACTAAAGATGCGGGCCGTATTGCCGGCTTGGAAGTCAAACGTATTATCAACGAGCCAACTGCAGCAGCCTTGGCTTATGGCATGGACAAACAACGCGGTGATGTCACAATTGCCGTGTATGACTTAGGCGGAGGCACTTTTGATATTTCCATCATTGAAATCGCTGAAGTCGATGGCGAACATCAATTTGAAGTCTTATCGACTAATGGTGATACCTTCTTAGGGGGTGAAGACTTCGACTTACGCATCATTGATTATTTGGTGGAGGAGTTCAAAAAGGAAAGTGGCATTGATCTCAAAACGGATCCGTTAGCTTTGCAACGTTTGAAAGAAGCGGCAGAAAAAGCCAAGATTGAACTGTCATCTAGCCAGCAAACCGATGTCAATTTGCCTTATGTCACAGCAGATGCCAGTGGCCCAAAACACCTGAATATCAAATTAACCCGTGCCAAACTGGAATCCTTGGTAGAATCTCTGGTTGAAGGCAGCTTGGAACCGTGCAAAATGGCACTGAAAGATGCCAAGTTGAGTCCCAGAGAGATCAATGAGGTGATTTTAGTCGGTGGGCAAACCCGTATGCCCAAAGTACAAGAAGCGGTTAAGAACCTGTTTGGCAAAGAACCGCGTAAAGATGTCAATCCAGATGAAGCAGTCGCGATTGGTGCCGCCATTCAAGGTGGTGTATTGAGTGGTGAGGTCAAAGATGTCTTATTGTTAGATGTCACACCCTTGTCTCTAGGTATTGAAACACTGGGTGGCGTCATGACGAAACTCATCCAGAAAAATACCACCATTCCCACGAAACACACCCAAGTTTTTTCGACAGCCGAGGATCATCAAACTGCGGTAACAGTGCATGTCTTGCAAGGTGAACGTGACATCGCGTCGGCTAATAAATCGTTAGAAAAATTTGATTTGAAGGACATTCCACCCTCACCGCGCGGCGTACCCCAAATCGAAGTGACTTTCGACATTGATGCCAACGGCATTTTGCATGTGGCAGCGAAAGACAAAGCCACTGGCAAAGAGCAATCCATCTCCATCAAAGCCTCTAGCGGTTTATCCGATGCCGAAATCGACCAGATGGTTCAAGATGCAGAAGCACATGCAGACGAAGATAAGAAATTCCATGAATTGATTGAAGCGCGTAACATGGCTGACAATATGATTCATGCCACCACCAAGTCATTGAAAGACTTAGATGATAAAGTCGATAGCAATGACAAAACGGCTATTGAAGCCGCCATAGATGATCTCAAAGAAACGCTCAAAGGTGATGACAAAGAGGCTATTGAGGCCAAGACTCAAACACTCGTTGAACTGTCTGGCAAAATTGCCCAACAAGCTTACGGTGGGGCAGAAGGAGCCGGGCCGGATATGAGTGGCTTTACCGAAGCTGCTCAACAAGCCGCTGCGAAAGAAAAAGGCAACCCTAAAGACAATCAATCCGATGTCGTTGATGCCGAGTTTGAAGAAGTTAAAGACAAAAAATGACGCTCTGTGAGTACTTCGCTGTAGCCTAGTACGATTTTATTAAAAGGCAAACACACAGGTTCGCCCCTACGACGATTTCAAAGAGGGCGAACACACCGGTTCGCCCCTACGACGATTTCAATGAGGGCGAACACACCGATTCGCCCCTACGACGATTACAAAAAAGGGCGAACACGCAGATTCGCCCCTACGATGAAGAGTTATGTCAAAACGTGATTATTATCAAGTACTGAATGTACAAAAAACAGCTTCAGAAGATGAACTAAAGAAAGCTTACCGCCGTTTGGCGATGAAATATCATCCCGACAGGAATCCAAACGATAAAAAAGCGGAAGATCAGTTTAAAGAAGTCAAAGAAGCTTATGAAGTGTTAACCGAACCGCAAAAACGGGCAGCTTATGATCAATTTGGCCATGCCGGAATTGAAGCCGCTATGGGCGGCGGCGGCGGCGGTGCTGGTTTTGGAGGAGGCTTCGGTGGTTTTGGTGATATAGGCGACATTTTTGAAAGCGTATTTGGTGGTGGTTTTCGGAGCGGAGGAGGACAGCGCGGTTTTCGGGGTTCCGATTTACGCTACGATTTAAGTTTATCGCTAGAAGAAGTCGTTATCGGCACAGAAGTCAAAATCCGTGTTCCCACACAAGTTGTTTGTTCAACCTGTAATGGGACTGGCGCAAAGCCAGGGACAACTCCGAAAACCTGTTCGCGTTGTGGTGGGCAAGGTCAAGTACGCATTACGCAAGGCTTTTTTTCAGTACAGCAAACCTGTCCAACGTGTCGAGGCGCGGGAAAAATTATTCCAGAGCATTGTCGAGCCTGTCATGGCAGTGGGCGCGTCCAAGAACATAAAACCTTGTCTGTCAAAATTCCACCTGGAGTCGATACAGGTGATAGAATTCGCTTATCTGGCGAAGGTGAAGCAGGGGCTAATGGTGGACCAGCAGGTGATTTGTACGTGCAAATCAATACCCGTTCTCATTCTATATTTACGCGTGAAGATAACCATTTATTCTGTGAAGTTCCGATCAGTATTGTCACCGCAGCATTAGGTGGAGAATTAGAAGCCCCCACACTTGATGGTCGTGTGATGCTAAAAATTCCGCCAGAAACCCAAACAGGTAAACTATTTCGTATTCGTGGAAAAGGCGTTAAACCGGTACGTGGTGGATTAGCAGGTGATTTACATTGTCGTGTCGTCATCGAAACCCCCATAAACCTAACCCCTCACCAAAAAGAATTACTCAAAGAATTTGAGAAAAGTATGCACGAAAGTAAACGGCATAGCCCTAAACAAAGTTCATGGTTAAATGGTGTCAAAAAATTCTTTGAAGAAATGAAGTTTTGATTTGGGAATCAAGTGATAGCAAATAGGCATTTTTATTTGATTAATAAATACCATAAATCGTTATGAATCATTTATTATAGTCTATATAAAAAAAATGAAATGACTCACGCAAAGCCGCTAAGAACGCAAAATCAATAAATATAGCTTTGAAATTGCCTTCGCGTCTTTGCGACTTTGCGTGAGATAGGTTAAATGTGACTGTTGTAACACTCACTAATCAACCCACCCGACTCTCCCCACCCTTCATTGAAAAAAGCGCCTAAAAACGCTTATACTTCCCATTTCAAACCTTTTCATCTTCATCTTATTAAGGAATCCCTATTGTGAAAACCAATATAGCCATCGCCGGCGCGGCAGGCAGAATGGGGCGCAGACTGATTGAAGCCTGTTTCAATGAACCCAATACCGATTTAACGGCCGCTTTTGAACGCCCTGATAGTACCCTGATTGGTAGTGATGCTGGCGAATTAGCCGGCATGAGCCGGCTTGATGTCTCAATAGTCGATCAATTAGATACGATTATCAACGATTTCGACGTACTGATTGATTTCACGACACCTCAAGCAACCCTAGAACATTTAGCCGCCTGTCGATCTGCCCATAAACGTATGGTGATTGGCACCACCGGCTTCTCAGCCGAACAACGTAAAACCATAAGCCAAGCGGCCCAAGACATTGCCATTCTGTTCGCACCCAATATGAGCGTAGGCGTGAATCTCACCTTCAAACTCTTAGAAATAGCGGCAAAGGTACTTGGTGAGAATGTTGATATTGAAGTGATTGAAGCCCATCACCGCCATAAAGTCGATGCGCCATCAGGCACAGCCCTGCGTATGGGAGAAATCGTTGCCAACACACTAGGGCGCGATTTATCAGAATGTGCCGTGTATGGACGACAAGGCAAAACGGGAGAACGTGAACGCCATACCATCGGTTTTGAAACCATTCGCGCCGGCGACATTGTTGGCGAACATACCGTCTTGTTTGCCGATATCGGCGAACGTATCGAAATCACGCACAAAGCCTCAAGTCGCATGACATTTGCTAACGGCGCAATACGCGCAGCCCAGTGGATTATGCAAAAAGAAAAAGGCCTATTCGATATGCAAGACGTGCTAGGATTGCGATAACAAACGGCCTGTATTCTTATCGGGTGGGTAAGCGGGCACCAAGATTTTCATTCCTTCTTCATACCTTCAATTGGCATTTAGGAGAATTTCGAGTCTTCTGTAGGGCTCCCTACGTGTTTTTGTTGCCCACCATTCCCTGTAGGGCTCCCTACGTGTTTTTGTTGCCCACCATTTCCTCTAGGGTAGGTAACGTGTTTTTGTTGCCTCCCATACTTGAATTGGGTAAATTAATGGCAGTCATTTTCATATCCATTTTCCCCACAGCTAAAATCATTTTCAGCGCTTCATTGGGAGTCATATCAATCTCCTTCAATTTATCTGAGTCTATAATCACCAATCGACCACTTGTCGGTGTAGGCGAATTTGGAACATAAACAAATGACTTGCTGCAACCCTCATCATCTTGATATTCCTTAGTCACCAAACCGAGTTCTTCAGAATCACTTGCCGCATCCTTATATAGCACAACCGCCTTAAACACAGCTTCATCGCCAGTATCATACCCCAATATCTCCTTAATGGCTTTGTATATCTGCCCAATCGCCGGGATGCGTTCAAAAATGAGATCAATACGACTCCAAACAAACTTGCCAAGAAAAGAAGTCGCCACTAAACCAACCAAATAGAGTGTCACAACGGCTATAATAATACCCAATCCTGGAAAATAAAACGCCAAATCGACGATACCGGATAATGAAAGGCTTCTTTCAATGAACCACAAACTAATCAGTGTGCTGACGATTGGCAACATCGCAATCATACCGGCAATGAAATTTTTAACAAAATGTTTAATCATAATACCCCTTTAATGGTTAAGTGTATTGAGAATATACAGAATATACAGTATAAGTAGGTTAACAAAATTAACATTTTTTGAAAATAAGGTAAGTCCCAAAAAATAAAATACCACAAATGTAGGTTGGAGTGAGCTTGCGAACTCCAACATTAATTAAGATACCACAAATGTAGGTTGGAGTGAGCTTGCGAACTCCAACATTAATTTAAGGTAAGTCCCAAAAAATAAAATACCACAAATGTAGGTTGGAGTGAGCTTGCGAACTCCAACATTAATTAAGATTAATCAGCGTCAATCATGACAATCAGTGCATGAGGCGTTCTATCAAGTCATTAACCCCTTTTTAAATTTAATCCCAATCCACAACAAAAGGAAATTATATAATGAGTGACATTTTCACGACGGAACAACTCACCAACCTCTCAGCGCAAGTTGATGAGCAACTGCGTGACTTAGGCAAAGGCTATGCACACGAAGTGAGCAAACGAGGTGACACTCAATTGTTCAGTGCGCCGCAGCCCGATGAAGATTTTCCACCCAAGCAACGCCAAGCCATTGAAGACAACACCCAAAAAGAAGCGCCCTCTTTTTTACAAGAGTTTGCAGACAAGGCGAAAGAAATGCTCTGCGATGCCGACAGTGATTTGCGAAAAGAATATGAACAATTTGGTGAAGTTGATAAAGTGACACTTTTAGAAAGATTTGCAGTGTTATTGACAGTGATGGGTTTTTCAGGGATTGGGTTGCAAGTGTTAACGGTTGCCGTCACCGTCTATATTATTCATCTTGGATTGAAACCGTTTGCTGAGAAGTATTGCAACAAGTAATTTCAGTTTTAAACCTGACAGGTTATTTAGTACAACGAATGAAGTACAACGAAACGAAGTTCAGCGAAGCTAATTTGGAAATAAACGAATTTATAGCGTTTCCCGATTGAATGACGTACAAATTATTTGAGTTAAAAATTTATTTTGCGGTAACTTGGAGTGCAAAATTTATTTTGCGGGTAGATTGGAATGCATGTTATTTTGCGGGTAGATTGGAATGCATGTTATTTTGCGGGTAGATTGGAATGCATGTTATTTTGCGGGTAGATTGGAATGCATGTTATTTTGCGGTAACTTGGAGTGCAAAATTTATTTTGCGGTAACTTGGAGTGCAAAATTTATTTTGCGGTGACTTGGAATGCATGTTATTTTGCTGCCTGATTTTCGTTCCAAATTGATTTTGCGGTTCGATTTTCTTGGTATAAGTGTACTTTATTCAATCGGGAAACGCTATAGTTAAACTCATTTCTTGTCCCAAGTTTCTCGTTCTGCTTTAAACGCCGCATCAATGTCTTCTCGTGAACGAGTACCGGCTTGTGCAAACAAATCTAATACACCAGTTTGCTGGGCAGAAGATAAAGCATTTGATAGGGCCGCAGGGTGCATTCCCAAACAAAGGGTCATTATCAATCTCAATCACGCCGATGCAAAATAAATTTGGAACGAAAATCGTGATAATGACCCTTTTTTTGGGAATGCGCCCGGGCCGCAATACCCTGTTGTTGAATATCATTGATGATCCCACCATCCTAGTTTGCCCTCTAAAAATAGGTAACACCTTGAAACCATCAATCTTATGAAAATCAATAGCCTAAGCTTGCCTCTACTCATTGAAGTCTTTAGCTTCGCTGACCTTCGGTTCACGCAAAAGGAAAATGCTATAGTAAACGAATGAAGTACAACGAAGTTCAGCGAAGATAATTTGGAAATAAACGAATTTAAGTACTCAAAATTCTTAAAATGCTATCACCACTGAATCTTGCTAAACACCCTTACGCCGCTTTTGTAAATCTAAAGCAAACGATGGCATAGCTCGACAATCTGCAAACATTTCAGCGGTTAAACCGCCTTTTTCCTTGAGGGTTAAATCGGGTTCTAAATCCAATAATTTACCCCAAACAGTTTGTTTCCACTCATTCATTCTTTCATCAGAATAGCACTTGTTTTTTTTGAATTGCCAGAAGATGTTTATAAAGGCATGAAGGGCAGTATAGCCAGTTTTTGAATATTGATTATTGATTATTTGGCGAAGTTGTTTTTTATCACCATGCTTCAAAATATAGGCGGCTATATCGAATTTGCCATAACCAATAGCTATAATCAAGATGCTAAGATCATTGGCTACGCAATCAGTCAAATGATCTTGACCACCCGCTTCATAAAGACGGCGAAAAACTTTAATATCACCTATTTCAGCACTATGTAAAAATGGTGTAAAACCATGCTTGTGCGGCTTATTGACATCCGCCCCCGCCTCAATCAGAATATCAACAATTTGAATAAACTTAGAAAAATCTGTATTGAAGAAGAGTGGAGTTTTATCACCAAGTTCAACGAAATAATCGCTGTTTTTTTTGTATGTTTTAAAGAGTTCTGGAGAAGCAAGCAACTCTGCTGTAATCAAGGCATCACGATTCGGAAAATCTTGATTAAATACATTCCCACTCCGAAAAACGTCACCAAATTCTGATAGCCTTCTGAAAAAAGAAGGGCTTTTATTTTCTGGCGGTACTATAGGTGGCAAACCAGTTGCGCGCATTTTTTCTCCAACATGAAACAACATGATTGCAGTGTAAAGTGGCGACATCTCTTCTATATCACAACCTTGTTCAATATCTACCCCCTTTTCAATGATACGACGGACAATATCCACATAACCCTTATCAATTGCCACTTCCAACGCGGTAATTTTTTTTCTCCGAGTTCTCGCGTTAATGCTTTCAGCAATTTTGGGATGTTCTAAAAGTAACTTTGCGATTTCTATATTGCCATTTTGTAAAGCAATTATCAGTGCTGTGCCATTATCCAGTTTGATTCGCATATTAGGATCAGCACCCGCTTTAAGCAGACGCTTCACTTTATCAGTTTGCCCCAACTGACTAAAAATCATCAGTTGAGTAATTGATTTTGTGTCAAAATCTTTAACCATACGGTTTGGGTTTCGTAAATCGGGAGATGCATTGCTCCATTTTTCCCACCCTTTTTCATAAAAAATCCTTTCACGACGAAGGACTTCTTCTTGTTTTCGTGCCATTTCATCTTTTTTATCTTGACTCACACTCTGATAAAGCCCACCCACAGGAAACAACCTAAAAAAAGCCATTTTGAATTGTTTGATTTCCCATAGTTCAGGCGCATTACTCTCTCCTGAAAAGAAATCCATCAGACAAGCCCAGCGATAATGGGATTGAATAACCCGATTTTTGTCCAAAAAGGCAGCTAACGTGAGCAATTCTTTCAAAATGTCAAATAAAAAATATCCAGCACGATATTTACCCTGTTCAAAAGCTTTCTTATAATGTTCCAGTGCCTTTGGATAATCACAACACATTGCATAGTAACGTGCCCAGCCAAGTTCTGATAAATACTGATAACTCTTATAAAATTTGTGTTGTTCAATCGCTTTTAGCGTGGCTTGTGCTTGTATTTCTTCATCAGCCTTTTTTTCACGTTGAAGAGAAATATTTTGAAATGGCTCCAAACACTCTTCATAAAAACTTTCACGTAAATGCTCCAGATAATCTTTATGAGAATTGTCCGTGCCATTTAATTGCCTCAATACTATAAACAAAAACTCCTGTACTATTTCAGGGTTTACATTGAATTCATCAGACACTGTTTGATAAGTCTCATTAACACTTCTTAGAAATAAGGTAAGTCCTTCTTCTCCAAATAGTTTTTCCATACTTTGGCAAATAGATTGCCATGCTCTTGCTAACAGGAGCCAAATGACTAAATTGTCCCCCTCTTTTTCTTGTTTTAAAGCACGAAACTGATCGAAATCGGGCAAATTTTCGCCTGATTTCCAACGCCGCAAGCGTCGGTATATAGAGTCTTTATAGTCTTCATAGCGACAATCTTCTGGCTTGTAAAGATTCATAAAATCAACAAAAGCCTTTTCAGACACTTGATAAGTTTTCATCCACCAAGACAAAACTTCTTTAACAGCGATGATGTCTTTTGATTCAAACCATTGTTTAAAATCAGGCGCATCTGGAGACTGTTTTTGAACTGTTTTT
>QNEL01000207.1 GCA_003645185.1 Candidatus Parabeggiatoa sp. nov. 3 | reverse complement strand
TTCATTGCCGCCCGTTTACCCACCCTACAAATCTTGGGTGAAAAAAAAGTCATCCCGTACCTGAACAGACACACCCCAGGTTCGCCCCTACACACACGCTCGTAGGGGCGAACCTACGTGTTCGCCCTGTTCGCTCTTTTGAAATGATTTACCAGAAAATCTATAGATCAACAAACAATGAAAACCAATACATTAATGATTCAAGGTACGACTTCTGATGCGGGTAAAAGTACCTTAGTTGCTGGATTAGGGCGCGTCTTAGCACGGCGTGGTATACGGGTTGCGCCGTTTAAACCGCAAAATATGGCCTTAAATAGTGCTGTCGCGGCGGATGGGGGGGAAATTGGGCGCGCACAGGCCGTACAAGCACAAGCCTGTCAAATTCCGTCTAGTCATGATATGAATCCTATTTTATTGAAGCCTAACACTGATACTGGCGCTCAAGTGATTGTTCAAGGTTATGCGGTAGACAGTATGGAGGCGGGTCGTTTTCATGATTATAAATCAGTCGCTAAACAGGCTGTGCTTGAATCTTATGCCCGTTTAAGCCAGAATTATACGACTATTTTAGTTGAAGGGGCCGGCAGTCCAGCCGAAATCAATTTACGTGATAACGATATTGCTAATATGGGTTTTGCTGAGGCGGTAGATTGCCCCGTGATTTTAGTGGCTGATATTGATCGAGGGGGCGTATTTGCCCATTTAATCGGTACACTGGCCTTGTTATCAACCAGTGAGCAAGAACGCATTATTGGTTTTGTGATCAATCGTTTTCGGGGTGATATTGCTTTATTACAATCTGGGTTAGATTGGCTGGAAAAAGAAACGGGTAAACCGGTATTGGGGGTATTGCCTTATTTACACGGTTTACATTTAGAAGCGGAGGATGCCATTACAACCCAACAAGTCGATAAAACGAGAGAGACTTTGCAAGTGATTGTGCCTGTCTTTCCTAGAATCAGCAATCATACTGATTTTGATCCCTTACGTTTACATCCTCAAGTCAATTTACAATTTATTGGCTTGGCTGAAACGCCGCCACCGGCCGATCTGATTATTCTCCCCGGTTCTAAGTCAGTTAGTGCTGATTTGGCCGCGTTGCGTCGTGAGGGGTGGGAAGCGGTTATTTTGCGGCATTTGCGTTATGGGGGGCGTTTATTGGGAATTTGTGGTGGTTTTCAAATGCTCGGGCAACGTATTGCTGATCCTTTAGGCTTGGAAGGCCAACCCAATGATATTGCTGGCTTAGGTTTATTGGAGATAGAAACGACATTAGCACCAGTAAAAACCTTGCGTAATGTTTCGGGTGATTTAACTTTTGAGAATGCGGTTGTGAGCGGTTATGAAATTCATGCGGGTGTCAGTAAGGGAGAAGGATTGAAGAGGCCTTTAATACAATTTGAGGAGTATACGGATGGGGCATGCTCGAAAGATAATCAAATTTTGGGGACTTATTTACATGGTTTATTTGAATCGAACACGGCGTGTAATGCCTTATTACGTTGGGCCGGGCTGGAACAGCCAATAACACCAGATTATCATGCAAAACGTGAAGCCGATTTAGAACGTTTAGCCGATACCATTGAGCAAGTCATTGATATGACTCGGATTGAGCCAAACCTGACCGGTTTTAAAAACCTGTCAGGTTTAAGAAGCCGATTTAGAACGTTTAGCCGCAAGTAAGTACTGAAGCACAAATAAACAGGTATTTTAGCGCAAGGGGCAACCACAAGGGATTGCCCCTACGGGCGCGGTTGTAGGGGCAATCCCTTGTGGTTGCCCCGGTTGCTTTTATTAAAATACCTGAAAATTTATGGTTCAGTACTTAATAGCCAAACCTGACAAGTTTTTAAAACCTGTCAGGTTTAAGAAGCCGATTTAGAACGTTTAGCCGCAAGTAATAGCCAAACCTGACAGGTTTTTAAAACCTGTCAGGTTTAAATTACAAACCTAGATTGTAGCTTGCTGTATTCCTCGGCTTTGAACTGGCAATCAGTTGATGAAGATGTAAAAGTAAATCTTCCTGGTTGTATGTTTCTTTTTGAAAAATCGTTTCGACATTGCCTTGTAAACGGGCTTGTTCTTCTGGACTCAGATGGGTAGAGGTTAACACGACAACCGGAATGGCAGACCATTTTTCGTTTTCGCGTAGATGGCTTAAAAATTCAAACCCATCCATGACGGGCATCATTAAATCTAGCAAAATTAAAGACGGTTTTTTATTATTCAGTTGCTCAAGCGCGACTTTGCCATTTTCTGCCTTAAAAACGCGCCAACCCGCCTGTTTAAGCATTTCTACCACCACTTCGCGGATGACAACATCGTCTTCAACAACCATCACTAAGTTTTGTGAGTCTTCCTTGATACTGTACTTGTCTAAAATAAAGGATAATTGTTCATGGCGTACCGGCTTCATAAGATAGTCGGTGGCACCCAGTGCATAACCCTCGTTTTGATGATCTTCAACCGATGTCATAATGACTGGAATGTCTGCTAACAAGGGATTACTTTTCAGTTGTGAAAGAACATCCCAGCCATCTATGCCTGGCATTTTGATATCCAGGATAATGGCATCGGGACGCAGTTTTTTGACCAGTCTGAATCCTTCCGTTCCACTTGCTGCCACCGCGACAGCATAACCCAGTTTGCTCAGGTACCCTTTAAACAATTCGCGAACCGTACTGTCGTCATCAATGACTAAAATAATGCCGTCGCCCTTTAACAACAATTCTTTGGCAGATTGCGTGATAGGTTTGCTGACAATCATAGGCAAGAGTATAGTAAACATGCTGCCATGCCCAAATTCGCTGACCAGGTTGATATGGCCACCCATCATTTCAGTAAATTCTTTGGTAATGGCTAAACCTAAGCCGGTTCCCCCATATTTGCGGGTTGTGGATGGATCAGCTTGAGTAAAAGGTTGAAACAATTTTTCTTGCTGTTCTGCTGTCATACCAATGCCGTCATCAGTGACGCACAAACGAATCCATTTTTCATCCTCTTCTGTTTGAAGGGCAGCTTCTATGCTGATCAAACCCTGCTCTGTGAATTTTGCCGCATTACTTAACAGATTCAATAGAATTTGCCGCAATTTTGTTTGATCTGCGAACATCTCGCCCAGTTCTTTTTCACATTGCACAGTGAAAGTATTGTTCTTTTGTTCCATTAGCGGTTGGATAGTACTGACGATCTCGTTAAAAACCGTTGCGAGATCAAACGTTTCAAGATGCATATCCATTTTGCCCGCTTCTATTTTAGAGAGATCCAACACATCATTGATCAGGCCTAACAAATGTTTACCGGCAGAATGAACACGTAGCAAATCAGGAATTAAATCATCTTGTCCCAAATCTTCAGCTTCTTCCTTTAACATTTCACTGTAACCGATGATGGCATTTAAGGGGGTTCGCAGTTCATGACTCATATTGGCCAAAAACTGACTTTTAGAAAGATTAGCCGCTTCTGCAATGGCGCGTGCGTTTTCTGCCACATTTTTAGCTTCCATTAAAGCCGCTTCCGCCCGCTTACGTTCTGTTATATCACTAAACGTGACAACCGCGCCCGTTATTTGAGCATTTTCTATAATAGGGGTGGTGATATATTCAACAGCAAAACAACTCCCATCCTTACGCCAAAAAACCTCATCATCCCGTTGATAACTGTTACCATCACAAAGCGCAGCGTGAATCGGACAGTTTTCGCGCGGATAGGGGGTACCGTCTTTTTTGGAATGATGTACAACTTGATGTTGATTGCACCCAATTAATTCATCCACTTCTTGGTATCCCAGCATTTTAGCGGCAGTCGGATTGACCAGTATCGTGTTTCCTTGTCTGTCTAAACCAAAAATACCTTCACCGGCTGATTCTAAAATGAGTTTGTTTTGTTTGCTGAGTGCTTCTAGTGCCGCATCGACCAGTTTACGTTCATTTATTTCGGCTTGTAATTGCTGATTAGTGGCTGACAGTTCTTGAGTACGTTCTTGTACCCGCTGTTCCAACTGATCATGTGCTTCTTGTAATTTTTTTTCTATTTGTTTACGTTCATGAATTTCTTGTTTCAGTTTTTGATTCGCTTCTAAAAATTCTGCGGTTCGATCTTGGACTTTACGTTCTAAATCTTGGTTATGATAGCGTTCTTGTTCAATAAAGCGCAGATAGGATTTAATTCGATTAATTAATTGATTGGTATCAATAGGTTTGGTGAGATAATCTGCTGCACCGATAGCAAACCCTTTTTGCTTAAATTCCTCCGATTTATAAGCGGCTGTCAGAAAGACAATTGGAATATGTTGCGTTTTTTTACGCGAGCGAATTAATTTTGCGGTTTCAAAACCGTCCATTTCGGGCATTTGTACATCAAGGATAATCAAATCAATTTTTTCTTGCAAAAGGATTTGTAAAGCGATTACGCCCGATTCCGCTTCAAAAATTTGTGTGTCAAGATGCTCATTAATCAGAGTGTGCAAGGTAAAAAGGTTATTTTGATTATCATCAACAATAAGAATATTAAGCGATTGATTTTCTGACATTTTTATTGCCTTTTCTATTCAATATCTTCGCCACTGGTCAAATAGCGAATCGCTTCTTAAAAAAACGAGAACAAACTCCAAAGTTGCAAAATGCTTAAATATTAATACTATGATAACAGTGATTAAGATTGATTTTACGACTTTCATCAAATTGAAATCACACTCTGTTCATCAAGAGCATTAAAATGAGCGGTTAACATAGAGAGCATTTCTCATGGAACGATTCACTAATTGTAACAAATAAGGCCCTATTTGCTCTATGGGCAAAATTTTATCCACTTTTGTAGCCGCAATAGCGGCTTGAGGCATCGCATCGGCTTCTGCTGTTTTTGGCTCTTGAACAATCACATATCCACCTATTTGTTTAATTTTCTTAAGCCCTTGGCTACCATCGTGGTTGGCACCCGTTAAAATAATCCCAATCAGTTTGTCTCGGTAAGCATAGATGGCCGTCTCAAATAACACATCCACCGCAGGACGTGCAAAATTGACGGGGCCTTCTATTGAGAGTGAAAAACTCCGATCTTCTTCTATCAATAAATGGTAATTGGGCGGAGCAAGATACACAACACCGTCAGTAATAGCTTCTTTTTCATCCGCTTGTTTAACCTTTAACCCACATTTAGCCTCTAAAATTTTGGCTAAATAGCTATCTGAATGGGGATGTAAATGTTGTACAATAATAATGGGTAATGGGAAATCGCTTGGCAGTGCGACTAAAATCGCACTGAGTGCTTTAATCCCGCCAGCAGATGATCCTATAACCACCGCTTCAAACCGCTTTTTGCCGAGTTTCATCTGTTCTCAGTTCTCAATTATCAGTTCTCAATTATCAATTATCAGTTATCAATGAATCCTCAATCAAACTATAGTTCTAAGTCGATACTCAATGGAGATATTTTCGGGAATCATGCCATCTGGGAGATTTTTAAAAGGCTAAACCTTTGTTATCGCCCTTAAATTATTTTTTTGTACATTGTAGATAACTGATCGATTCATTGATAATTGATAATTGATTTAGCGTAGCACACCGAAGCTTCTTTGCGGCAAGTTTTTGCGCGCAAAAAATGGGGCAAAGAATTGATATATCAGGTGATTCTACAATAAATTTTTTCTTCTCTAACAACATCTTCAAAAGCATCAGAATATTCTGAAAATCGTATGCTTTCTTTGGAGCCCAGACAAAGAAAACCATTGTTGCAAAGGCTATCAAAAAACAGCCCTAAGGCACGGTGTTGCAATTCACGGTTAAAATAAATCAACACATTTCGACACAGAATCAAGTTCATTTCTCCAAATACGCCATCTGTGGCGAGATTGTGATCAGAAAATAGAATATTTTCTTTTAGAGATTTCTCCATCACGACATGATCATAATGTGCGGTATAATAATCGGAAAAAGATTCTCGTCCGCCCGCTTTTTGATAATTTGCCGTGTATTGCTTCAGTTTGCTGATATCGAAAATACCATCCTTAGCCTGTTTTAACACGACTTCATTCATATCTGTTGCATAAATCTGAGTGCGTGCATATAAGCCTTCTTCTTTTAGAAGAATCGCCATAGAATACACTTCTTCTCCACTCGAACAACCGGCATGCCATATTTTTAGAAATGGAAAGTTTTTTAACGCGGGTATAACCTTGTTTCTGAGTGCCAGATAAAAACTGGGATCACGGAACATTTCAGTTACATTTATGGATAAATCCAACAATAATCTTTCAAAAAAAGAGACATCATAAAGTAGTCGGTGCTGCATGGCGGAAATACTCGGTAGCCCCTCTTTGACTAACTGATGTTGAACCCGCCGTTTTATTGAGGCTTTGGCATAATTTCTAAAGTCATAACCGTATTTCAGGTAAATGGCTTGTAACAATAATTGTAATTCAATGTTTTGGGTATCAAGATCATCCATACGAGTTAATTTGTGTTCATAGTATAAATATAAAATATAAATAATAGTGAAAATGCAACGACATTGCCCCTAACCACAGTTGACCCGACGATTTTTGTTTCAACACAGAGAACACAGAGTACCACAGAGTACCACAGAGAATATTTTGTTTAGTTCTCGTTTTTTGTGTCCTGTGATTCTGCAATGAGTTCATGAATATGCCATACTAATCGCTCTTGGTTGAAAGCTTTTTTGTTCAAAATCGTTTCTACAGACTTATTTAAATGTGCCTGTTCTTTTGCACTCAGTTCTTTTGAAGTCAGTACAATAACCGGTATAGAACGCCATTTTTCCTTTGTTTGCAAGTGAGTCAGAAATTCAAATCCATCCATCACTGGCATTGATAAGTCAAGTAAAATCAAGGTGGGTTTTTTACGCTCAAGGTGTTCTAGGGCAACTTGTCCATTTTCCGCTTGAAACACTTTCAAGCCTTTAAGTTCAAGAATAGTGGCCATGGTAATACGATGCCCTTCTTCATCATCAACCAGCATAACCAGATTGTCTGAGTTATCACCTATCTGGTATTTTTCGAGTACGGCCGTTAATTGATCACGCTTTAGTGGCTTAGCCATATAATCTGTGGGTTTCATCGCATACCCGCTTTGTTCTTCCATTGAAATCATAATCACGGGTATCTGTGCTAACAGTGTTCGAGGCAAAAGTTTTTGCGCGCAAAAACTTTTTGCCTCGAACTCACTTTTGAGCATAGATAATATTCGCCAACCATCCATATCAGGCATTTGGACATCAAGCAGAATCGCATCAGGACGAAGTTTGTTAGCCAATTTCAGGCCTTCTAATCCATCGGCTGCCACTGCCACGGCATAACCAAGCTGACTCAAATCCGCTTTAAGCGACTCACGCACGCTCTCATCATCATCAATCACTAAAACAATCCCACTCGCCTTCAACACAGTATTGTCTTGTTGATCAGATTGAATATTAATGCGTGCTGTTTTTGTTGGCAAAGAGATAATAAAGGTGCTACCGATACCAAATTCGCTCTTAACTTGAAGCGTACCCCCCATCATTTCAGCAAAGTGTTTGGTAATGGCTAAACCTAAACCGGTACCACCGTAGCGACGAGTGGTAGAAGCATCAGCCTGATTAAAGGGTTGAAAAAGTTTTTGTAGCTGTGCTTCTGTCATACCAATGCCTTCGTCAGCAATAGAAAAAATGATCCAGTCGCCATCGTTTTTGACTTGACGTTCAATCTTAAAACGGATGGTTCCCATCTCTGTAAATTTAGTGGCATTGCTTAATAAATTCAACAACATCTGACGCAATTTCGTCTGGTCAGTCTGTATATTACCTTCGTTATCAGGATAGTCTATTTCTAGGGTATTCGCGTTTTTTTCAATCAAAGGTTGAATCGTGCTAACAACTTCATTGATAAGGATTTCAAGATCGACACGTTCAACAAACAATTCCATTTTACCCGCTTCAATTTTAGAGATATCCAGTACCCCATTTATCAGTCCTAATAAATGCTTAGCAGCCGTGTGAACCTTTTCTAAGTCGGGAATGCAGTCATCTTGTTCTAAGTGTTCTAACTCTTCTGCATTTTCTTTTAACATTTCCGTATAACCCATAATGGCATTTAACGGTGTACGCAGTTCATGACTCATATTCGCTAAAAACTGACTTTTAGCCAGGTTAGCGGTTTCAGCAACTTCTTTGGCATCATTCAGTGCCTCTTCTATTCTTAAACGCTCAGTAATTTCTTGTTTCAATAACTGATTAGCTTCTAACAAATCAGCCGTGCGTTCATGAACCTTAGATTCCAAATCTATTTTATGCTGGCGATTTTGTTCAATAAAACGCTGATAAGATTGAATTCGGTTAATTAATTGAGGCGTATCAATGGGTTTCGTAAGATAATCGGCGGCCCCAATAGCAAAACCTTTTTGTTGAAATTCCCTTGATTTATAAGCCGCTGTGAGAAAAACAATTGGAATATGTCGCGTTTTCTTACGGGCACGGATAGCTTTTGCCGTTTCAAAACCATCCATTTCGGGCATTTGCACATCAAGAATAATCAAATCCACTCTTTTTTCTAGGAGAATGGCGAGGGCGGCATGGCCTGATTGCGCTTCTAAAATATTAACATTAATATACTCTTTTATCAGGGTATGCAAGCTAAAGAGGTTATTTTTATTGTCATCAACAATCAGTACAGTTATCGGTTCAGTTTTTGACATGTTTTGAATCATTTCTCATTTAAAAAAATTGATAGTCTTATTTTATCTCTATTTTTATATTTGTCATAATAATTGTAGAGACGCGCGAAGCGTCTCTGATGTTTCGCGTCTATACCCTTTAAAAATCTCAAAAATCGTAGAGACGCTTTCGCGAAGCGTCTCTGATGCCTCACGTTTTTAGAATATCATTTTAATGAAGTAGTTTTTATTGTCAATTCTTAATTGAATAATGATGAAGTGGCGACTGGTGTGCAACATGTTACTCACCCACCCGACAGGCCTGTTCACCGATAAAGCCACACACGCATCAAGGAAATCAGTTTATCGGTGTCCACTGGTTTTGTAAGATAATCATTGGCTCCTGCCTCAATACATTTCGCTTTATCACCCTTCATGGCTTTCGCTGTCAAAGCAATTATGGGTAGTTTACGGAAACCCACTTGGGCTCTGATTTTTCGCATCGCTTCATAGCCATCCATTTCTGGCATCATAATATCCATCAAAATGAGGTCAATATCATCCTCTTCTTCTAACAAGGCGATACCTTCTTTGCCATTTTGCCCACAGACTACTTCCATATCGTTGTCTTCCAGCACGGTTGCCAGGGCAAACACATTTCGCGTATCATCATCTACAATCAGCACTTTTTTATTCGTCAGAATCGCCGCTTTGTCATGTACCATTCGTAGCATTTTGCGCTTTTCTTCAGGCAACTTGGCTTCGACTTGATGGAGAAAGAGGGTGGCTTCATCTAATAAACGTACCGGCGATCTCACTGATTTTATGGTGATATGCTCTTCACATTGTAGCAATAATCCTTCTTCTATCGCGCTTAATTCACGATCCGCATAGAGAATCAAAGGAGTTTGACGTAACGCTTTTTGTTGTACGATTTGTTCAATCAATTTGATGCCAGAACGTTGTTCGACATCGATATCTAAGATCTGACAATCAAAGGCTGTCTCTTCGAGCTGTTTTAAGGCCATTGCTTTGGTTGTCGCGAGGGTGATTTGAATATCGTCACTCCGAATCAGCTCCAGCATTTGTTGTTGATGCGCGTCGTTATCGACTACGATTAAGAGATTTTTCACCGTTGTGCTAATAAACTGCTCTATTTTTTGGAAGGCCTCACCCAATTGTTCCATATTGACGGGTTTAAGCAAATAGCCAATCGCGCCCATTTTTTTCGCTGTCATTTCGTGATCAGAACCTGAGACAAAATGCACTGGAATATGCCGTGTTTCTGGATTATCTTTCAGCCTTTCCATAACCGTCCAGCCATCTAGTTCTGGCAATCCCACATCAAGAATAATGGCATTGGGTTGGTATTCGACAGCCAATTGCAAGCCGGTTTT
The DNA here is from genome assembly GCA_003645185.1 of Candidatus Parabeggiatoa sp. nov. 3. Lineage (GTDB taxonomy): Bacteria > Pseudomonadota > Gammaproteobacteria > Beggiatoales > Beggiatoaceae > Parabeggiatoa. Next base: position 2,884 of record QNEL01000207.1, on the reverse strand, counting down.
GCCATCTTGTGCAACAAGACACTTAAAATGCTTTTCTTGTGCGATTTCCATCAGCAGACTTGAAAATTTATGATCATCTTCAATGATTAACAGGGTTTTATCTTCTGTTGTCAGATTTTCTCTGTCATCCGTAATCTTCTGAAATTCCGTTTTTTCGTGAGCGATTTGAGCTATCTGGGTATCATTTATCGGCGATGAGGTTTCTTGGAAGTCTGAACGCTTGTTGCTTGAATTTTGAGGCATCTCTCCTGAGTTATCAACACCTGATTCTGGCGGCAATTCCTGAACGCCTGATGCCTGTATCCTGACTCTTTCAGGCAAATAGAGTGTAAAAGTGCTACCTTGTTCTGCTTCACTGGAGACTTGAATGTCGCCTCTGAGTAATCTGGCTAACTGGCGAGAAATGGAGAGGCCTAATCCGGTACCACCGTAGCGGCGACTAGTCGTACCATCTACTTGTTGAAAAGCTTCAAATATAATCTGTTGTTTATCTTTAGGAATACCAATACCAGTATCCGATACACTGATCGCAATCCAATCCTCTCCTGCTCCCTGTGCTTCTCCCTTTTGAAAAATAGGCGTGATAGTGGATTTGGATTTTTGCAGGGTTAACTTGATTTCGCCTTCACGGGTAAACTTAAAAGCATTGGAAAGCAGATTCTTAATGATTTGTTGGAGTTTTTGGACATCGGTATTGATGGCAGAGGGCAAGTCTTCAGCCAGCGTGATATGAAAATCCACCGCTTTTTTTTCAGCAACATGACGGAATTGATGTTCAAGATTGTCCACAAAATCTGTCAATGACAAATTTTCAATATGAACTGCCATTTTGCCTGCTTCGACTTTGGATAAATCTAATATGTCATTGATGAGCTTTAGCAAGTCAGAGCCAGCACTATGAATCGTTTTTGCATATTCTATCTGTTTGTCGTTCAAATTATCGGCTTTGTTATCAGCTAATAATTGGGCCAGAATCAATAAACTATTTAAAGGTGTGCGTAGTTCATGAGACATATTGGCGAGAAAATCCGATTTATATTGACTTGCTAACTCTAACTCATCAGCTTTGATTTGAATAGCTTGCTGAGATTTTTCTAAGGCTTGGTTTTTTTGACGGATAGCCTCTTTTTGCCGTTCCAATTCCCGGGTTCGCTCTTCCAATTCATCGTTAGTTTGACGCAATTCTTCTTGTTGCGTTTGTAATTCTTCTGTCTGACTTTGAAGTTCTTCTGATTGGTTTTGTAATTCCTCTTTTTGATGTTGCAATTCTTCCGTTTGCCCTTGTAATATTGCCTTCTGACTTTCAAGGGTTTTCGCTTGATTTTGCGTTTTTTGTAATAATTCTTGCAACTTAGTACGTGATTCAACAGAATTCATTGCAATGCCTATACTGGGCATCACTTGATTAAGCCATTCGATTTGATTGTCTGTTAAGGGATTTAAAGACCCTAAAACAATTACGCCTTTAACCACCGTTTCATGGAGAAAGGGAATCATTAAAAGATGTCGCGGCATTTCTTCGCCTAATCCGGCATTTATCGTGATGTGTATACTTTCTTGCCCTTTCGCCGCCCGCTCTATCAGCCCGACGCTAAATTCAAATTCATCGCCCATATTTTTGCGTCGCGTATAGGCATAACTGGCAACTTGTTTTAGACGGAAAGTCTGATTTAAACCTTCTACAGTATGCTCAACCAAATAGCAAATGCCAATTTGCCCTTCTAAATAGAGGGTGACGAAAGAAACGATATTATGGGCCAAATCCACGAGCGTCAAATCACCACTCATTTGATCATGTAACTGTGTTTGCCCTGTTTTAAACCAATCTTGTACTTCATTTTTTGTCGTCACCTGGCGCAAAGTTTGCGTCATCTCAGATAGGGCATAACCGAGTTGATCGTGTTCACAACGTAGTATCACTTCCTGATGGTAATCCCCCGTTGCAATGGCATTCGCCTGTTTTATCGTGTTATTCATACTGTTTTTTAATTGTTGGGCAGACTGAATAATTTCAGCCATTTCATTTTTTTCAGAATAGATGATCTCATCGTCCACTAGCTTGCCCAGTGCTAATGCTTTTAAATGCTGGTTTAAAGATAATAAAGGGGCTAATAAGCTACGCCCGATAAAACGATTGGTGAAAAACAGTAGACTGATGCCAATTAAGACGGTGAATATAACGATTGCCCATAGCGATTGTTGTCTGGCCTGAAGTGCTGCATCGCGCAGCGTTTCCATGTTTTGGCGATGTTGTTTGATCAGATCGCGTAGGTTTGAAATCGCTTTGTCATACGCAACTCGTCCTTCTTGAATTATGAGCTGTAGCGCGTCTTCTTTCGTAAAGTCTTGACTGAGCAGCAAAACCTGTTGAGCAATCTTCTCAAACTGTTGCCAATTTTTTTTGAAAATCTGTAGGTGTTTGAGATGCTTATTCGCCTCCACATCGCTATAACGTGTATAGATTTCATCAAGTGATTGAATTTGCTCATTTATTTTATGATTCAATTCGCCCATTTCCTGTTCCAATTGTTGCATGGTTTCCACGTCAGAAATACCACTATGCACAATTAGACGCAGCCACTTTTCCGAAGCCAATTCTTCTAGCTCGTTAATTTTCAAAATCGGCTCTGCTTCCATTTCCACTAATAAGAGAGATGTCTGGGCGACATAATGGATATAAAAAAAACCGATTCCACCAAGCACAGCTAGGCAGACAATCGTGACAAGAGTATTAATCAGTAATTTAGAACGAATACGCATAATTTTTGTTTGATTTATAATTTGAGGGCGATTTATAATTTGAGGGCGAACACGTAGAGGGCGAACACGTAGAGGGCGAACACGTAGAGGGCGAACACGTAGAGGGCGAACACGTAGAGGGCGA